>JANODK010000146.1:0-20402 GCA_031412655.1 Chryseolinea sp. | reverse complement strand
AACAGCGATGAACGTCAGTGGACATGGATGGACGAAGGATTAAATTCATTCCTCGATAAAGAAACCATACAAGAGCGCTATCCTGAATTAAACTACATGCGCGGAACTCCGAAGACGATTACATCTTACATGAAAGGTGATAAGAGTCAGATGCGTCCTGTCATGTCCATGTCAGATAATATTCGTGGAAGTGAATTTGGAAACAATGGTTATTCAAAACCTTCTGCTGCGTTAACCTTGCTTCGCGAAACAGTAATGGGCAAAGAATTATTTGACAAAGCCTTTAAAGAATATGCGCAGCGCTGGGCTTTTAAACAACCTAAGCCGGCAGACTTTTTCCGCACGATGGAAGATGCATCTGCTGTTGATTTGGATTGGTTCTGGAGAGGATGGTTCTACACAACGGATAATGTAGATGTGGAAGTGGAAGATGTGAAGTGGTTTACATTGCGTTCAGAAAAATTAGATCCTGAAAAGAAAAATGTTAAAGTAAAATCAGGAGATCTTTCTGCATCAACAGATGGTAAGGCTAACAGCGATTTCAGCAATGGTCCACAAGAATTTACAGTGACCAATACACCTGAGCAATTCTATGGTGAATTCAAAAGCCGCATTGATGATAATTCTGTTCGTCAAAAGCTGGCGGGTAAAAACATCTACCAGGTTAAATTTAAAAACGTAGGGGGTTTAGTAACACCGCTAGTTATTGAATGGACTTTCAAAGACGGATCAAAAGAAATCGAACGCATTCCGGCTGAAATCTGGAGAATTAATGAAACCCAAGTTACCAAGGTATTTGTGAAAGATAAAGAGGTGACAAACATTGTGCTCGATCCAAATTTTGAATTAGGTGATGTGGAGTTAACCAACAATGCATTCCCAAAGAAAGCGGGCGATTCAAAGTTTGATCAGTTTAAGAAAGGAAACTAATACCAAAAAATTGAAGCAAGTCAAAAAAGCCAACCACTAACTAGCGGTTGGCTTTTTTGTTTTATCGTGCGATATTTAACTGATAATCCATTCCCTTATGAAATCAATACAACTCACATTGATCGCCTTGCTGATTTGCTTTTCAGCCTTGGCGCAAGAACAAAAGAAATGGCAAGGCAAGTTTGAACAACTGGACCAAATGCTGCCCACTCCAAATGAATATAGATCTGGTTCGGGCGCACCGGGATGGAAGTATTGGCAAAACCGTGCCGACTACATTATCGATGCAGAGATTGATGAACCCGCAAACAAACTAAAAGGGAAGGAGACTATTACATATTTCAATAATTCACCTGAGTTATTAAAATATTTGTGGTTACAGCTCGATCAGAACATTAATAAAAAGAACAACGAAGACTTTGGTGAAACCTATGTAAATCTAACGGGAGGATTAAGAGATTCAATTCCTACACTTCACATGGAATACATGGTAAGACCCGTTGAGTTTGAGGCTGGATACACCATTGAATCCGTAACAGACAAAACAGGAAAAGGTCTTCCGATCACGATCAACAATACGATGATGCGCATTGATCTTCCAACTCCCATCAAACCAAATGAATCGTATACTTTTTCTGTATCGTGGTTTTATCCTATAACCGACCGAAGCAAGTTCCTACTTTCAAGAGAAGGGTATGAACATTTTCCGGAAGACAATAACAATGTTTATCTCATTGCACATTGGTTCCCTCGCATGTGTGTGTTCGATGATTATGAGGGCTGGCAGAATAAACAGTTTCAGCGTCTTGGAGAATTTGCACTTGAATTTGGCACCTACAAGATCAACTTAACAGTTCCTTCCGATCACATCATCGGATCAACAGGATCATTGCTAAACGCGAAAGAAGTTTTGACAGCAAAGGAGTTAGAGCGTTTCGAAAAAGCGAAGACATCATTTGACAAGCCAGTGGTCATCGTAACAGAAGAAGAAGCAAGAGTAAAAGAAAAAATAAAAGCGACTACTAAAAAAACCTGGCGCTTTCAGGCTGATAATGTTCGCGATGTTGCCTTTGCGAGTTCACGCAAATTTATCTGGGATGCACAAGCGGCGAAACTTCCAACGAACACAGTATTGGCAATGTCATTCTATCCGAAGGAAGGACTACCGGTTTGGTCAGAAGAATCTACTAAGGCAGTGAAGAATGCATTGGAAGTGTATTCGAAATACACTTTTGATTATCCTTATCCCGTGGCTATATCCGTTAATACTTCGAATATTGGTATGGAATTTCCGATGATTAGTTTCAACGGTGGTCGACCAACGAAAGAAGGAAAGATGAGCGATCAATCAAAAGCTGGTATGATTGGAACAATCGTGCATGAGGTGGGACACAATTATTTTCCAATGATTGTAAGCTCTGACGAACGTCAATGGATGTGGATGGATGAAGGGTTGAATACATTTCTTCAGACACGCACAGAAACAGAACGTTATCCTGCATTTCATCATACAACACCAAAAGATATTGTGCCGTACATGAAGGGTGATAAAAGTATTATGCGACCCGTGATGACAACTTCTGATAATGAAAGATTAAATGCCTTTGGTGCCAACTACTATCAAAAGCCAACTGTCGCTTTAACTCTTTTGCGCGAGACGATTATGGGGCCGGAGTTATTTGATAAAGCCTTTAAAGAATACTCAAACCGCTGGATGTACAAACACCCCCGACCTGCTGACTTCTTCCGTACAATGGAAGATGCTACCGCAGTAGACCTTGATTGGTTTTGGCGTGGATGGTTTTATGGAACCGATAATGTAGATGTATCAGTAGAAGAAGTAAAATGGTTTAAGCTGAGATCGCAGCAAAGTGATCCGGAGAAGAAAGATGTAAAAGTAAAAACCGGAGATTTAGCAGCAGAGAAAAGTGGCGACACTAAGACAACTGATTTTAGCAAAGGCCCTCAAGAATTTACGGTGACTAATACACCCGAACAATTCTATGGAGAATTTAAAAGTAGCATTGATGACAATGCTGTTCGTCAAAAACTAGAGGGTAAGAATATCTATCAAATCAAATTCAAAAACATAGGCGGTCTTGTTACACCTCTTATTATTGAATGGACTTTCAAAGACGGATCAAAAGAAGTTGAAAGAATCCCAGCAGAAGTATGGAGGATAAACGAAAATGAAATCACGAAGGTATTCGTAAAAGAAAAAGAGGTGGTGAACATTTTACTTGATCCGAATTTTGAGTTGGCTGATATCGAAACCTCAAACAATGCTTTCCCGAAGAAACCAGTTGAAACAAAGTTTGATCAGTTTAAGAAACAGAATTGAGAATAGTATAAAGTTAATTGTTAATCGTTAAAGGTAATCTCGATCGGGTGCATTTCAAACTGTCGCGGCATCAGGCCATCCCTCCGGGATTTTCTTCATTCACTAAAATATTTTCTACCGTAAGGTTCGCCCCGCTGGGCTTAAGTCCCTGAGGGGACGAACCCTATGGTAGCGATGCCGGTGAACACAAGGATTAGCTCCTTAGGTGGGACCTTAGCAATGGGTGCGACAAATTGAAATGCACCCTCTCGATCAGAGTTTCTACAACTGAAAATTCTGATCGAGATTTTTTTAGCTAGCGTAGTGCAAGTTAGTCGTGCAAGAGTCTGTCTGTCTTTTTATTCTTTGCCATCATCCAAATGAAGCCGATGCAAAAACCGATGCACAATGGGTGATAAGAAAACTGCAACTGTACTGAGAAAGGCAACACCACTAAAGATGGCATACATTGAAGCGAACCATTTTGCTCCATCATTTTTCATCTGATCAATTGGCCCCATGCCGGTTAAAATCATGGAAGCGTTTAGAAGAGAATCAAGCCAGGGTAGCTCGTTAAAATAATGATAACCAATCATGCCAATACCTAACGAAAATCCCAGTAATAGAAAAGCAAACCAAGCATAGCGCAATACTCGTTTGTAAAACTGTTTGCGCGGAAGAAGTGGTCTGGAGTGATGTTCGAACGGCATTGTTTTACATTAAGCTCGAAATATTTTGATGCTTTCAAGTTCTTTCTCAACCCACCACAATCAAGAAAATTACTTGACGCTAAAATTTTTCCTTACTCCGAATATAAAAACTCCCAGCATAAGGATGCAAAGCGTTATGGCGGTGTTGGCTATTATCAATTCATTTTGTTGCCATCGCAAATAAATTCCCCCAATTGCCCAGATAACCACCAATACAAAAGCAAATGATTGAAACCTGAAGCTAATATAAATTGCAAGCAAGGTCGCAACAATGATCATCACAACGGTCCATATTTCAGATGTAATTCCGAAACCTTTCCACGAAATAGAAACCAGCCAGGCTGAAACATTGGCAATGGTAGCAACACAAATCCAGGCGAAATAGAGTGTGAAGGGAAGTACAACTAATATATATTCTTTTCTTGTAGTAAATGCTGCCCGCTGAATCTGTAGAAAAATATAAATGAGTGACGAAAGCATCATGAGCATAACCACTACTGAAAAACCAGGATGCAAATAGTGCCACAATAAAATCCAGCTTGCATTAAGAATGCATATAAAAATAAAGGCCGGGAGCAATTTACTTACACGTTCATCCCTTGTTGTCCATGAAAAAATAACGAAACCAATTTGTAGCAAATAGAGAACAGACCAAATAGAAAAAGTAATACCAGCCGGTGTAAATAAACTGGGATAGAGATTGGAGACCTCACCCGTGTTAAGTCCGTTGATTGGTAAAATATTGGCGAGTGCGTTTACCAGTAAGGTGATAGCAAATGCGAGTGTCGTTGAAATTTTAAGCATAATAGAATGGATCGTTAGCAATTACGACAATCAAATCCAAATGAAAGAAGTTTTCTCATACAGAGAAAAGCTTACCTACCTTCTCAAGATCAACATTTCCGCCCGTCAGAATAATTCCAACGCGTTTGCCTTTGAATTTTTCTTTTGCTTTCAATATGGCTGCCAGTGGTACAGCACAAGAAGGCTCAACGATTATTTTCATGCGCTCCCAAATTAATCGCATGGCTGAAATAATTTCTGGATCCGTAACCGTGATTACCTCCTTAACATTGTCGCGAATAATGGGAAATGTTTTGTCGCCTAAAGAGGTAAGTAATCCGTCAGCAACAGAATTGGATTGAGATGGTTCAATTTTTCCACTTTGCAATGAGCGATAGGTGTCATCAGCTCCTTCAGGCTCTGCTGCAATCACAATGGTGTTTGGTGAAAAGTATTTTGTGGCCAATGCTGTTCCACTTAACAAGCCTCCACCGCCTACAGGTGCAACGATGATATCGAGGTTAGGCACCTCTTCAAACAGTTCTTTTGCTGCGGTTCCTTGTCCTGCTATTACATCGTAGTTATTAAAAGGATGAATTTCACTCGCCCCTGTTTTCTTTACAACCTCTGCCAATGTTGATTCTCTTGAAGGTAAGTTTGGTTCACACTCAAAAATTTCTCCGCCATATCCGCGCACTCCTCGCTTTTTAATTTCTGGAGCTGTGTGTGGCATCACGATGAAGGATTTCGTACCAAGAATTTGAGCAGCTCTCGCAATAGCTTGTGCATGATTGCCGGATGAATGTGTAGCTATTCCTTTTGCTCTTGCCTCCGGTGAAAGTAAGAGTGAAGCGTTCATCGCTCCGCGTGCTTTGAATGCGCCAACCTTCTGAAAATTTTCACACTTAAAAAACAATGTACAACCAGCAATGTCATCGATACTTGCTGAGGTCATCACTGGAGTACGGTGAATGTATGGTTTGATCCTTTCGTGTGCTTGTTCAATATGTTGTTTCGTAACCATAGGAAATAATTCTTTTAACCTGCTTTTCAACTTCGTGCTTCCTTAGTGCCTTTGTGGCTTTGTGGCAAAAGATGGGAAAGTTTCGCCACAAAGACACCATGTCACGAAGGATCACAAAGGAATTCAAAATCAATGTGCTTCTAACCAATTTAATCCTACGCCCACCTCAACTTCCATAGGCACTTCCAAGTGTACAGCGTGCTTCATCAGGTTCACAATGTTTTCTTTTACCTTATCTACTTCGTTTTTGTGTACATCGAAAACTAGTTCATCATGCACTTGCATGGTCATCTTTGATTTGAGTTTTTCTTTTTCCATCCATCGATGAATATTCACCATGGCTATTTTAATAATGTCGGCTGCGCTTCCTTGAATGGGTGCGTTGATGGCGTTGCGTTCAGCAAATCCTCTCGTGGTTTGATTGCGTGAATTGATGTCACGTAAATACCTACGTCTTCCTAAAATCGTTTCTACATATTCTTTTTCACGAGCAGTATTAATAGAATCATCCATGTATCGTTTGATTGCTGCGAATTCGGTAAAATACGATTGAATAATTTCTGCTGCTTCTGTTCTTGAAATACCTAAGTTCTGCGACAATCCAAAGGCTGTGCTTCCGTATAAAATTCCAAAGTTCACTTCCTTGGCCTTGCGTCTCATATCAGCGGTAACGCTGGCTAATTCAACTTTAAAAACTTTCGCTGCAGTCGTGGTGTGAATATCTCTGCCATTGCGAAAAGCTTCGATCATCGTTTCGTCTTTTGCGAACGATGCTGCAATGCGCAATTCAATCTGGGAATAATCGGCAGACATAAAAAGATAATCATCTCCACGCGACACAAATGCTTTTCGAATCAATCTGCCTTTCTCTGTACGAATCGGAATGTTCTGTAAGTTCGGATTATTCGAACTCAATCTTCCTGTTGCCGCTACAGCCTGTCGATAATCCGTATGAATTCTTCCATCCGTTTTACTAATCATCCGCGGAAGCGCATCGACATACGTAGAACGAAGCTTTTCATATTCGCGATAATCTAAAATTTTCTTTGCGATGGCATGCTCTGTCAAACCTTGCAATACATCTTCACCGGTAGCGTATTGCCCTGTCTTTGTTTTCTTAGGCTTATCAATCAACTTCATTTTATCGAACAACACTTCACCTAATTGTTTTGGTGAACCAATATTAAATTCAGTGCCCGCAAGTTTGAAAATTTCTTTTTGCACATTGTCACTATCTACTTTCAACTCTTCCGACATTTTAGCCAGCGCTTGTACATCTACCTTCACACCTTCAAATTCCATTGCTGCTAACACTGTCACTAAAGGCATCTCTGTATCAGACATCAATTTAACATGTCTTCTGCGCTCGAGTTCAGGTAATAGTTTGCTGCGCAGTTGAAATAGATGGTCGGCACGTTCGCAAAGTCTTTCTTTTACATCGGCATGATCCTTATGGAAGAGATCATATTGCAAATATTGTTGACACAATATTTCAAGATCGTGTGCCGCTTCTGGTTCAATCAGATAATGCGCAAGCATTACATCAAACATTTGCCCTTTTAGTTCAACACCAGCCTTCTTCAATGCCAGCATCGTTCCTTTTATATTATGTCCAACTTTTGAAATGGAGTTGTTTTCCAATATTGACTTTAGAGCATCATCAACTTTTCCGTCATTGGATAAAACAAAGTAGGCTTCGTTTTCTTTGAACGAAAACGCCAGACCTTTCAAATGAAAATCAAAATTCGGAAGTTCATCAGTGAGACAATCAATTGAAAAATACGTTTGAGATTGCAAGTTCTTTACAAGGGCCTTAAGGTCTTTATCATTATCAACCTGAAGGTATTGAGCCTCTTTTGATGATCTGTTTTTTCGCTCTCCTGCTGGTAACTCTGTTGATTCACTAGTCTGACCAAACATGGAGAGTTGAGAACTCTGCGCAGCCTGTGGCGCTGCGGCTGCCGGTGATCCTGCTTCGGCAAAAGCGCGTGCGGCTATGGTCTTAAATTCAAGCGCGTCAAAAATAGGTTTAAGTACTTCTACATTTGGACCTGAGTACTCAAGATCTTTTTCATCGAATGCAACGGGGACATCAATCACAATCGTAGCGAGTTTTTTTGAGAGCAAAGCCTGATCGCCATACTGCTTTACCAACTCTTTTTGTCTTCCTTTTAAATTATCAGCATTCGCAATAATATTTTCAATCGATCCGTATTGTTTCAATAACACGGCAGCAGTCTTTGGCCCGAAACCAGGAATGCCCGGAATATTATCAGATGAATCACCTTGCAAGCCAAGCATATCAATTACCTGATTTACATTTTCAATGTCCCACTTTTCGCACACTTCTTTTGGGCCCATGATATCAACACCACTTCCTAAATACGCTGGCTTGTATAGCCAAACATTTTCTTTTACGATTTGTCCGTAATCTTTATCGGGTGTCATCATATATACATCAAAGCCTTGTGTTGCAGCTTGCGTAGCTAATGTTCCAATAATATCATCAGCTTCATAACCATCCAATTCTAAAATCGGAATGTTAAAGCCTCGAATGATCTCTTTCACTTTCGGAACGCCACTACGAATATCTTCCGGTGTTTCTTGTCGGTTGGCCTTGTATTCGCTAAAGATCTCATCACGAAATGTTTTGGCGGCCGTATCGAATGCAATGCCGATGTGCGTTGGTTTTTGTTTTTGCAAGACCTCGAGCAAAGTATTGGTAAAACCAAACGGCACAGAGGTATTGATACCTTTTGAATTGATGCGGGGTGTTTTAGCGAACGCAAAATGCGCACGGTAAATCAAGGCATAAGCATCGAGAAGGAATAGTTTTTTATTGGATTGACTCATGATAATTGAATTAGAATTTTTTGTAGAACATCCAATGTAATGGTTTTGATTTTTGGAAAAGCCACTCTTTCTAAAATTTCAAAATGCTTGTCAGGTGTGACAATAAAATGGGCGTTTGAACTGATGGCACAATCCACAAATTTATCATCATCGGGATCTTGCTGAATGAGTTGATACTTGAAGTAGACTGTAGTAGGAAATACATTATCCAATTCAACCAACATACGAATTAAATTACCTGCGGTTTGAGAGCCCAGTTTATTACTTACAATTTCTTCGTACTCCTCAAGAATTTCGGTTGTTACAAATGCATTGAATTTTTTTTGAAGAAGCGCCTGAAAAAACCAATGATAGGATGACCTGGATGGAATAGAAACCAGCAATACGTTGGTATCAATAACAAGGTTAAGCCTATTGTGCAGGGTCATTGAGCCAAGTGTCCATGTTTTTTTGTGTTAATTTCATTTCTTCCCACGCTTTATCAGCAGTATGAATTGATTTTTGGGCATAGAAGTTTGCTAACAAATTCTTCAATTCCGTCAATTCATTTTCCGAAAGCTCAGTGGAAAAAAGCTTCAACAACTCTACCTGTGCATTGCTCAATGGCTGGTTTACTGTTTCCATAACTCATTCGTAAGAGACAATTCAAATATAGTTTATTCCTGTTAAAGCAATGCCTATTATTACCTTAGGAATATAATGCGAATATTGACAAACGAATGCAAAAAGATTACTTTTAGAGGATATGAAAGGAGAAGTCAATCATTTTGATGGCTTTCTTTTCGTTATCAGTTGATCACAAAGATTCCCCTCGAAATTTTTTGACGACCACCTAACTACTAAAACGTGAACGCAACTTCATCGCCATTAGAAAAGTTTTTTCATTGGGAAAAAACAATTCCTCAAAACATCTTTTTCCGACAGCCCATAAATAATGATTGGAAGACGTGGACGTACCAACAAGCCGGAAAAGAAATTCGCAAATTGGCGGGAGCGCTTTCTGAATTGCCCCCAAAATCAAAAGTAGCCATACTTTCAAAAAATTGCGCTCATTGGATTATGGCCGACCTGGCCATTATGATGGCCGGACATATTTCTGTTCCACTATACGCCAATAGTTCTGCAGCTTCCATTAAACAAATTCTGGAACACAGTGAATCGGCTGCCATTTTTGTAGGTAAGCTTGACGATTATGAGAATCAGAAAAAAGGTATTCCGGATTCGATTCAAAAAATAAGTGCATCGATGTATGGAATTCATGAAGGTCTTCTTTGGGAGGAAATCATTGAAACACATAAGCCACTAACACAAGCTGTTGAACGCAATCCCGAAGAGTTGCTCACCATTATGTACACTTCTGGAACAACAGGTAAACCAAAAGGTGTAATGTTTAACTCAAAGGCATTTGATCACACTATTGATATTCTGATTAAGTATTTGCACAAGTGGGAAACGTTACCAAAACATCCACGGCTTTTTTCTTACCTCCCGCTTTGCCATATCGCGGAACGCAACCTGACAGAAATGTTAGCACTTTATACAGGTGCAAACATTTCATTTGTTGAGTCTCTCGAATCGTTTGGTCGCGATCTCGCTTCTGTTCAACCCGATTTATTTTTTGGTGTACCTCGTATTTGGGCAAAGTTCCAGGAGAAGGTTCTGGAAAAAATGCCACAGAAAAAACTCGATACGCTTTTAAAAATTCCAATCATCAGTGGCATTGTTAAAAAGAGCATCACAAAAAAATTAGGCCTCTCCAAAGCGGGGTTGAAAGGAACGGCAGCCGCACCCATTCCAGTTTCATTATTGCAATGGTTTGATTCACTAGGTATTCGCTTGCGCGAAATTTATGGCATGACAGAAAATTGTGCGCTGTCACATTCAAATCAAAAAGAGATTCGCTTTGGCACAGTAGGGCAGGCAATGGAAACTGTAGAAGTTAAATTTTCAGACGAACACGAAATTTTAACCCGGCACGTTGCGCTTATGTTGGGTTATTATAAAGAACCTGCCATGACAGCAGAGGTAATGACTGCCGATGGATATTTAAGAACAGGTGATCAAGGGCAATTAGACAAAGATGGATTTCTTACTATTACAGGTCGTGTAAAAGATTTGTTTAAAACCGATAAAGGAAAATACATTTCACCAGCACCGATTGAAATGAAGTTGATGAAGAATAGCAACATTGAACAAGTCTGTGTTGTCGGGATGGGAATTCCTCAGCCTATTGCATTAGTGAACTTGTCAGCCGCAGGAAAATTAAAATCAAACGAAGAAATTATGCAGAGCCTCGCTGAATCGTTGGAGGAAATAAATCCTACGCTTGAACATTACGAGCATTTGAAAAAAGTGGTGGTGATGAAAGAAGAATGGACCATCAACAATGGATTGATGACACCTACAATGAAAGTTAAGCGCAACGAAGTAGAAAAGATCCATTTACCTAAGTATCCTACCTGGTATGCTCAAAGCACCCCTGTAGTTTGGGAATAGTTACTATTTAACTGAATAATCATATAGCATGAGATATCGTTTTGCATTATTGTTTTTCATTTTTATGCTGTTAGTAGGTATCGCGAACAGCCAGTCAGTACTAGCGGAGTTTGAAGTTCCAACAGGTAAGATTTCCAACATTCAATCTTATATAATGAGAGATACCATCTTATTATCGGTAGATACGTCCGATCCTAAATTTCAGACGGATATAAAAAGATTCTATCTAGTAGGTCCCGATGGCAACTCGAAGCAATTTAATACAACTTTAATCGGCAATTCTCCACTCTGTGGGATATCTCGCTATGACAATGACCACTACCTATATTACCTAAGTGGTAAGCGCAAAAATCTTATTCTCAAAGCAATGCTCCACAACGCGACAGATGATGCGTTGAAATTGGCAGAGAAAGAAATTGAAATAGGCGGTGCACTCATTGGAACCTGGAATGATAATGGGCTCTTTCTAATTGTGTATGATAAATTTTCCAATCAACTGAAGGTTCTTCGAATAAACAAAATGGATGTGCAAAGTGAAAAGGTATTTGATCTTCCATTTGATTTCAGTAAAGACTATAAAGGACTTTCCTATATTCCCGAAAGTCGCTTTACTTCTTTTTCTCAAGCCTCTTCCAAATTCAAAATTTACAAAATAAAAAACGAGCTGATTCTTACGGTCGATCTGACTTTAACCGAGTTGGCAACAAAATCACAAACGACTGTTGTTATCATAAATATTGAAAGTGGAGAACAAACCGTAAAAAGATTTGCAGATAATCAACTTACCTATTTCAGATCTTTTATTAGCAACAACAAGCTGTATAAAGCTTCTGTTTCTAAAAACTATTTTTTGCTTCGGATACATGATTTGGCGACAGATAGTTTAATTGGAAAGAATGATATCGTGAGAGACACAACCTTTAAAGAAATTTTTGTCTATAGACGTATTGGTGCAGACTTTCGCATATCGCATCACAAAGAGACTTTGTACAGTATGATGAAAACATCGACCGCTTGCTTGCCTTCTGTGGTTGTTACACAAGAAGATTCGTGTAATGTCTCCGTAATTTGGGGAACCTATTTCAATGACAAAGGAGTGTATTACCCTGGTGGATTGCTGATAACGAATCCAATAGCCGGAATAATTGACATAGTAGCAACTAATGCAATTATGCAAATGAGAGAACCTCCAGGAATAAGTCGATATTTCTACGTGGAAAATAACTGTGATCGACCCGCTGAGGTTGTCGAAAATAAAAACGTGCCCCTGAGACAACTAATTGACGACTATGAAATTTCGTTAGATCTGAAAAGAGTATTCTCTGATTACAAGGGATATTTTGATTATCAAAATGGAGGTATTGGTCTATACCAAGGTCATCGAGATGATAAAAATAAACTTACACTCATCAAGTTTGATAAAACGAGTAGTGTTACAAAATAAATTTTCTTTAGCAATACTACTCATGTATATGAAATCGATACTATTAACATCAGCCCTTTTTATACTTTCACCATGCCTCATTGCCCAGGAGTTTATTGCATCGGTTCCCTTAGAGAATTTATATGTAAAAAAGGTTCAAGGTTGTGTTTTAAAAGATAGCATCTTTATATCGTATTCCGATGCCATACAAGAAGAGGCTCTCTTCAAGACAATTCTGATTCTACCGGACGGGTCATATAAAGCTTTAAATCTTCCAGAACTGAAAGATCGAATATTTCTAGGAGCCGCTGGTTTTAATGACAGTCTTTACTTTTATTATTTAAAAAAAATCCAAAAATCAATCTATATTAAAACTGTTGTACTGTCAAAGTCTACAGGAAAACGAACCTCTCCAAATTGGCAGTTCGAGTTACCCGAAAAGATCTTGGGAACTTTTACCGACAACGGACTATACGTTTTATACACTGAAAAAAATGGTCAGGTTGTAAGGCTAGCTCATTTAAAAGGATGTTCAATTCATCAAACAACTGACTATAAATTGACTCGAAATCCTTTTAGCAAAAGTAAACCCTCAGTCGCACTTATCCACGATGGCGCTAATGTTACACCAGCCGAGGCAGAAGCCAGAACAAAAATATACTTTACTAAAAAACAAATTCTTGGTAGTATAGATGAGGGTGAAACCTTTTATAGCAATCCCGATGGAACAGACACACACGTTAACGGGAAAACTACTTTCTTTAGAATGGATTCAACTGGCTATAACGATACTAAACTTATACCCGATAACAGCGGAAAAAAATTTAGCACGTTTATTTATGGTGGCTATCTCTATAAAGTAGTAAAGGATAAGGGATTTCAAGTTAGTATATATGATTGGGATGTTAACGATACCTTTATTAAATCCTTTGCCATAAATAAGCAAAGCTCATTTAAAGACGAAACTGCATATGTGCGTGATGATAAAGCAAGACGTCTATTTAATGATCGGACAGTTTGGGAAGCAATGGATAATGGAGGTAATCCTTTTATTACTGTCCATCCTATTGATTCGGGAAATGTGATTCTTAAGATTGGCACACATACTCAGGTAAAAAGCTCTTCCATTCCAGTAGTTAGTGGACTTGGAGCAGTTGTAACTTTGATTTCAGCGGCAGCTGTTATTTCAAATTATGCGCTTGATAAAGGAGAAAGCGTTGATCATTATTTCTATTTAAAAGGAAATCCTATAACTGGTTTTACCTATACAAATGACACCGGAATACTGGATCAACGGCTGGATTTATATGAAGTATTTAATGTTGAAAAAAAACAAAAGCCATTGGAGTTTAAGTTCAAAGGGTATCTCAAAGGTGGTGACTTTACCTATGCCATATATCAGTTTGCAAAAGGCGCTAAAGAATTGAAAATAATACGATTTAAAAATTAAGAAAAAGAAAGGGACGCAATCCCCCTTTCTTTTTACTATTTCAACCTTGCCTTAAAGAATGCAAGTGTATTTTGATAAGCATCCTTTGCTGCCACTTCATTATAGGTACCCATTGCATTGCTTGGATTTGCAAAAGCATGATCCGTGTCATACGGTTTTGTAGTCAGGTTTTTTCCTGCTGCTTTCATGTTTGCTTCAAACTTGTCTACCATTTCTTTGTTGATCCACTTATCTTGAGTTGGCCAGATGTTGAGTACATCACAATTTAATGTTTTTAGTTTCTCAACGTCATCCACGGGCATGCCATAGTAAATCACACAGGCTGCTCCTTGCTTTCCTGCATTTAGAGTTGCCAACAGAGACTGACCTCCACCGAAGCACCAGCCAATCGTTCCAATCTTCGCACTCTTACCGGCATATTCAATCGCGCCCTTCACAATTACATCACCGCGATCTTGTTTAAATGCCTGCATAAATTTTTGTGCGTTCTCGCGATCGGTGGCAACATTCCCATCATACATATCGATTGCCAAAACATTTACATTACCTAAGTCTTTGTACAAATCTTCTGATTGACGTTTGATATTATCGTTTAATCCCCACCACTCCTGAAAAACAAAAACCCAGTTGTTCGTTTTTTTCTTGGCCATGATCACATATCCATTCCCATCTTTACCATCTGAACATTTAAAGGTGATCATCTTTCCGCCTTCTTCACTTAAGTGAACATAGGCGCGTGGCAATGAGTGTGCTGCATTAAAAGATTTGTTTGAAGCGAAGAGTGCAAACTTATCCGTTGATGATGTGTGGCAAACCGTAATGCCGTCTTGTGCAAATCCAACTGCTGTAAACAGTAAGCCGGCTGCGAGTAGAATAATTTTTTTCATTTTAGTGAGACGTTAGTAATTAGATTTTAGTAATTAGTAGAAGACATTAAAATGCAGACTTCAACATTAAAGTCATTCCGATTAACACATATCAATCTAAAAAGGTTTTGCCTTCGATCCTTTCATCGGCACATTGAGAATTTACTCATTGACCATTACTCCTTCCACTGACCTCGGATCACGCGATCGTAGGTAATGAAATCCGTGTTGATCGGTTCAAATCCTTTTTGACGCAGCAACATGGCAATTTGTGCACGGTGGTATGACGAGTGATTAACTAAATGAATCATAATCGTCTCTACGTTATTAATGTAAGGATCACCCGTATAATTGTTATAGCTTAACTCGCGATCAAAGTTTTCTGTACTCTCAACAAATTCCAACCATTGTTTACCAATATTCTCGGCCATGTCAAAAAGTTGATCGAGTGTGTATTCTCCCCAAAGTTTAACCTGAGCGGGTGGTAATCCTTTAATGCGATGAAGCCAAAGAAACTGTGCCGCTACAATATGCCCCATGATGGTGAGAATTTTTTCATCACTCACGTTTTGTTCTTTTATTTTATTAAGGACACGCTTGTTTGACCAGTAATTGTACTGATAGAGTTTTAAGAAATATTTTTTCATAGCATTAAGATTCAATAAAGGTAAAGCTTTTCAACATTCCGGAAAGTCAATGCCACTTCAGAACCGGTCATATTTCTGATTTTTTCTTCTTGCAAACGAGTTCGGGTTAACTTTCTTATCACTAACTTTCACTACTCATCACTTCGTATGATACATTTTTCTCGCAATAAAAAAGTTGTTCTCCTGGCGTTCACTGCTGTTCTGATTGGCACCCTTGTTTCCGTCTGGCTAAACAATCGTTCAGTAGATTCGTCTAGTATGGCGATGCCAGAAGTGGTTGATTATAATTTTCATATCCGTCCAATTTTTTCCGATCGTTGTTTTAAATGTCACGGTCCGGATGCCAATCATCGAAAGGCGAATCTTCGACTTGATAAAGAAGAAGGTCTGTATGCCGCCTTGAAAGATAATTCCGAAGTGCATGTCATTGTTCCTGGAGAACCGAATCATTCAGAACTTTTCCTACGCTTAACGTCTTCGGATACTGCTGAAATAATGCCTCCGCCAACATCGAATCTTTCTGTTACTGATTTTGAAATCAAGCTTATTAAAAAGTGGATTAGCCAGGGCGCGAAATATCAAAAGCACTGGGCGTTCATACCACCACAGGAGCGCAAAGTTCCTTCCCTAAGCGATGATGAATGGCCAGTCAATCCGATTGACAATTTTGTTATGGTCAAAATGGATGAGCGAGATCTCGAACCGAATAAACAAGCTGACAAAGAGCGTTTACTGAAGCGAGTTAGTTTTGATCTCATCGGATTACCTCCCTCCCTTCAACAGCAGGAAAATTTTTTATTGGATGATTCTCCAGAAGCATATGGTAAAGTAGTTGATGCATTGCTGGCCAGCAAACATTATGGAGAACTTATGGCTATTCCCTGGCTGGATGCTGCGCGCTATGCCGACTCTCATGGCTATCAGGATGATGGTTATCGCACCATGTGGCCTTGGCGCGATTGGGTCATCTATGCCTTCAACGAAAATTATTCCTTCGACAAATTTGCACTCTGGCAATTGGCTGGCGATCTGTTACCCAGTCCTACAAAAGAAATGCTCTTGGCCACAGGGTTTAACCGCAATCATAAAATTACACAGGAGGGTGGTGTAATTGATGAAGAGTATCGTGTTGAATACGTAACCGATCGTACGAATACATTTGGAAAAACGTTTCTGGCGCTCACGTTCGAATGTGCCAAGTGCCATGATCATAAATACGATCCGATCAGTCAGAAAGAATACTACAGCACGTTTGCATTTTTCAACCAGGTAAATGAAAAAGGTTTGGTTGGGGATATCACGCTTGCTTCGCTTGCCGATCCTCCAAGAATGAAAATAACAGATGAAGATATTGCTGGCATTTTAAAATTCATTAACAAAAAAGAAAAAGAACCGATACCCGTAATGATCATGAAAGACAGTTCAGTGGTCAGACCAACTTATGTCCTGGTAAGAGGAGGCTATGATGCACACGGAGAAGAGGTAAGTTTCAATCTTCCAAAATCAATCTATCCATTTGATACAATTACGTTTTCCCCCAATCGTCTTGGGCTCGCAAAATGGTTGATTGATAAAAATAACCCACTGACCGCTCGTGTGTTTGTCAATCGCATGTGGCAGGAGTTTTTTGGAAGAGGTATTGTTAAAACTTCCGGTGACTTCGGTATGCAAGGCGAACTACCCTCACATCCTGAACTTCTCGATTGGCTCGCGCTTGATTTTATGAATCATGGTTGGGATGTAAAGCGATTGGTAAAGCAAATCGTTATGTCGGCAACCTACAAACAGTCGGCTGAAATTTCGAAACACAATCATGCCGTTGATCCGGAAAATATTTACCTCTCTCATGCTCCGCGATTGCGTCTTTCTTCTGAACTCGTTAAAGATCATGTTCTTGCCAGCAGTGGCTTGTTGATTGAAGAGATTGGAGGCCCCAGTGTAAAACCGTATCAGCCCAAAGGTATTTGGGAGTCGTCCACTTCAGGCCGTGGTGTTTTAGCGCGATACATTCAGGATCATGATGAAAAACTTTATCGAAGAGGGATGTATAACTTTATCAAACGCACAGTACCTCCTCCAAGCATGTTGATGTTTGACGCCAGCAATCGCGACCAATGCGAGGTAAAACGCATGCGCACGAATACACCGCTGCAGGCGTTGTTAATGATGAATGATCCGATGGTTTTAGAAGCCGCTCGCGTACTGGCAGAACGATTGATGATTGAAAATTCCTCCGAAAAAGAAAAAATCAGTAAAGCTTTTCAACTCATCCTTTGCCGAAAGGCCAGCAATGATGAGAATGAAATTCTGGATAATTATTTTATCGAAGAGAAGAAACGCTTCACAGCAAACAAAGAAAAGGCAAAGAAATTCATTGAAGCAGGTGAATACAAACACGAAGGAATAAACGATACTGTAACGCTTGCAGCCCTCATGCAAGTAGTCCATACTCTTTATAACATGGATGAAGCGATAACAAAGTAGCAATTCGCAAAAGGAAGAAAATTATGGCCAACGAGTTTTTAGAAAATCATCTGAGTGTTAATCGAAGACATTTCCTCGGGAAACTTAGTCTCGGACTTGGAAGCGTTGCGCTTGGTTCACTATTGATTCCCGGACTTTTTGAGAAGTCGGAAGATGATACGCTTTCTTCATTGGGGTTACCACACTTTGCACCAAAGGCCAAGCGGGTAATTTATCTTTTTCAAAATGGTGCGCCATCACAGTTGGAAAGCTTTGATTACAAGCCCATGTTAAACACCATGCACGGACAAGATCTTCCTGCATCTATCCGAATGGGCCAACGCCTTACCGGCATGACATCCAATCAAAATAAATTTCCATTAGTAGGATCCTACTTTAAATTCCAACAGCATGGAAAATCAGGTGCGTGGGTAAGCGAGCTGTTTCCTAACATTTCAAAAATTGTTGATGATGTCTGCTTCATAAAAACGATGCACACAGAAGCCATTAATCACGATCCTGCTTTAACCTTTATGCAAACTGGTGCGCAGCAAGGAAACAGACCTAGCATGGGCGCATGGCTGAGCTATGGATTAGGAAGTGAAAACAAAAATCTTCCAGGATACTGTGTGTTGCTCTCGCGTGGAAAAGGTAATGGCCAGGGCGTCTATTCTAAACTTTGGACGAATGGATTTTTAGATAGTGTTCATCAAGGTGTTCAATTCAGCAGTAGTGAAGAGGCTGTGTTGTACCTTAAAGACCCGGAAGGAAGTGACAAAGCAAGTCGCAGAAAAATGCTCGACAATCTTTCCCAACTCAACAATATCAATTACGAACAATTTGGAGATCCGGAAATTCAAACGCGCATTCAACAATATGAAATGGCGTATCGTATGCAAACAGCAGTTCCTGAACTTACTGATCTGACAAAAGAACCCGACAACATTGTTAAAATGTATGGTCCAGAATGTCTTGTGCCGGGAACCTATGCAGCCAATTGTTTACTGGCGCGAAAACTTTCAGAGGCTGGCGTTCGCTTTGTGCAACTATATCATCAAGGCTGGGATCAGCATGGCAATCTTACGGGTGAAATGCCGGGACAAGCGAAAGATGTTGACCGTGCTTCTGCAGCGTTGATTATGGATTTAAAACAACGTGGCTTGCTGGATGAAACCCTTGTGATCTGGGGTGGCGAGTTTGGTCGTACCAATTATTGTCAAGGTGATCTCAGCGATAAAAATTATGGGCGTGATCATCACCCACGTTGTTACACCATTTGGATGGCAGGAGGAGGTATAAAACCTGGTGTGACATATGGAGAAAATGATGAGTTTGGTTATAACATTGTAAAAGATCCAGTTCATGTAAATGATTTTCACGCCACTGTACTCCACTTGTTGGGACTGCATCATGATAAACTTACCTTCAAACACCTTGGCCGCAGATATAGACTAACAGACGTGGCAGGCAAAATTGTTAACGGTGTAATGGCATAGACGGGATGGAAGGATTGAAGAAACTAATTGTTAACCTTGTTTTTGCTGTTCAGGTGTTGCTGGTGTTCTTACTGGTATTTGAACAACAACTTGAACTACCTTCCTGGCTTCAGGCTTTTGGAAGACTCCATCCATTACTTCTTCATCTTCCGATTGGCCTTCTGATTCTTACCGGGATTTTAATGGCAACAAGAAAATATTTTGAAAGCGAGTCATTTGATTCCCTCATCAGTTTTCTCCTTCATCTTTCTGCACTCACCACTTCGTTGACTGCGCTGATGGGATTATTTCTTTCCCGTGAAGGTGGTTATGCAGAAAGCGATCTGTTTTGGCATAAATGGCTTGGCATTACATTAAGTTTCGTATGCAGCTTTTTAATTTTTATTCAATTAAGAAAGAAGCTTTTCCATGCTTCTATCGCGATCAGTATTTTGGTTCTTATTCTTGCTGGACATTTCGGAGCGAATCTAACGCACGGAGAAAGTTTTGTGCTAGGTCCACTTGAAACAATCGAGCCTAAGATTCGCATCATTACAGATAGTAGTACTTTATTTGACGCGGCCATCGATCCTGTGCTGGAAAGCAAATGTTACAGTTGTCACAATAAACAAAAAGCAAAGGGCGGATTAATTCTCACTTCAATTGAAGATATTATGAAGGGAGGAAAAGATGGAGCGCTCTGGGAAGCCGGTAAAGCTGAGAACAGTTTACTGATAAAACGACTGTTGTTACCTACGTCCCACAAGGAGCATATGCCCCCGCAAGACAAGCAACAACTCAGTGAAGATGAAATTTCTTTGTTTACAGCCTGGATAAATTCCGGAGCGGATATCAAAAGAAAACGTACGGAATACTCTGACGAAGACTCGCTGAAAAAACTCGCTGCGGATATAGCGGCTCGTTACATCAAGCATCAAGAGCCATCGTCTATTTACCATTTC
>JANODK010000145.1:0-37147 GCA_031412655.1 Chryseolinea sp. | reverse complement strand
TCATTTACATCTTCTTCAAACTGTTCCAACAAATCGCCCTCAATACCTTCGTACAAACCCGGTGGGCAAAACCAGGAAAGGAATCGGATCGCGTAGTTGGGTGGTTGAATTTTATTCATAGTTCAAACTCTTCACCGGATTAGTCCAAACGGTTTTGAGTGTTTGGAAACTGATGGTTGCTAGTGCGATAATCAAAGAGATTCCTCCTGCCAAAACAAAAACACCAAATCCAATTTCCACTCTGTACTCAAACGAAGAAAGCCAGTTGGCCATGAGATAATAGGTTGCTGGAACAGAGATCAGCATGCAGATTACGATGAGGAATATGTATTCTTTCGTGAGAAGTAAGAGCAAAGAATTTTCGGTTGCTCCCATTACTTTTCTGATGCTCACTTCTTTTGTTCGGCTTTGTAAAGCCAACGAAGCTAGTCCATACAACCCAAGACTGGCAATGATCACGGCAAGTGTTGTTGCAATGCTTAAAATCTTTCCAAGATTCTGATCACTGCGATATTGTTCCGCTAAAGCCTGATCAACAAATGCAAAAGCAAACTCTTCTCCTCCGGTGATCTTATCCCAAACTGTTTTAATCTCTTCAATCGTTGCGGCAGCATTGCCTGGCGTCAAGCGAATGATAAGTTTGGGAACAGGATTGTTATCTACATTTATATTTTCCATTCCTTTCAGAATGATTGCTGGATCTTCAACCAAAACTAATGGTGCAACTTTCGTATAAAGCGATGCATAATTAAAATCTTTAACCACACCAATGATTTCATGCTCAGGAAAATTCTTTCCAGGAATTTTCTTGCCAATGGCATCCGTCCAGCCGTATTCTTTTGCAAAGGCTTCATTTACAATAACGGAACGTCTCTTATCGGATGGATTGTCGTCTGAGAAATTACGTCCCGCCACCAATTCCATTTTGAGTGTAGAGAGATAATCATCATCAATGGAATTCATATTGAAGTTGCGATAAGTTCCTTTGTCATCCGTGAATCCGATGTTCGTCCAGTTACCATTGGCAAAATCATGTGAGGATGCGCAGATCGATGCGATTTGTGGAAACTTGAGAAGTTCTGATTTGAATTGCTCGGCTATTTCAAACCCTTTACCTACTCGCTCTGCCATTCTACCACCACGCGGAGCATTTAGCTGTACAACCGCGAGTTGTTCTTTGTTGAATCCTAAATTTTTGTCTTGCAAAAATAAAAGTTGATTGCGCATTACCAATGTACTGGAGATCAGAAAAATTGAAAACATAAGCTGAACACCTACCAATATTTTTCTCAACCCTTGTTTTGAGCTTCCTAGCTGAATACTTCCTTTGAGAATGGAAATCGGTTGAAATCCGGAGAGCATGAACGCTGGATAACTTCCCGCTATCAATCCAATGATGAGCAACAACACTGCTACTACTTCCAACATAAATATATTGAAAGGCAGAGCGAGTTGTTTTCCGGAAAGATTATTAAAGAGAGGCAATCCAACAGCTGCCAGTACTAAACCGATTGTCATTGAAATGAGTGTGACAATTACCGCCTCACCAATAAATTGTGTGATCAATTGCGTACGTGCTGCACCAACCACTTTTCGAATACCCACTTCTTTTGCGCGCTTCAATGAACGACCTACAGAAAGTGTTACAAAGTTTATGCATGCCACAAACAAAATGAGTAATGCAATGGCAGCCAATATATATGCATACTTTGGATTGTTGACTACAGCTATTCCAACCGGGTAACTTGTATCAAGGTGAATGGTAGTTAAGGGTTGCAGGCCAACTTCATAGTGACTATTCTTAAAATCTTCTTCCCCCAGAAGCGTTTTAAACAGAGATGGAAATTTATTCGTCACTGTCTTTGGATCAACATCCTCGCGCAGCAATACGTAGGTTTCGGGATTAATATCAAACCAAATAGAGGTAAGCAGTTGTGGACTATACAACTTTGGATAATTTAGATCAGAGATGAGCATATAAAACTGAATGCTCGAATTAGTTGGAATTTTTACTACTGCTGCAACCGTGAAATCTTCAAATACTTCTCCCAATTGAATGGATATGATTTTATTGATGGGATCTGCATCACCAAAATATTTTTTTGCTAGATTCTCATTGATGACGACATGACTTTGCTTGCTTAACACTCCACTTGATGCACCTTTCAGGATTTCAAAATCGAAAACATTAAATAAATCCTGTCCGCCAATGGTCAGGGTTTCGTTGAAAAGATTATCTCCCACTTTTACTTGTGTCCCGATTTTATTAATCCGCACCTGACTCTCAACTTCTGGCAAATTCTCTTTTAATGCAGGCCCCATTGGAAAAGGTGTTACCGTGTAAAAGAATTGCTGATTCTCTCCATAATTTTCACGCGCATAGACTCTGTAAATACGGTCTTCCTTCTTGTGAAACTTATCGAATGTAAGTTCATCGTTTACAAACAACGTGATGAGAATACAACATACAATACCAAGACCGAGACCAAATACATTGATCAACGAGTGAACCTTCGAACGCCACAGCGATCGGAAAGCAATTTTGATGTAGTTCTGTAGCATATACATTTGGAAAAATTGATTCTTGAATTTATTTCTTAAAATAATTTCGGGTCTGAAGAATTTGATAACGCTCCATACAAATCTTCTCTTTGCTCTATTTACTCCAAGTGAGTTAACATCCTCCTCAAACTGTTCGACTAAATCTCCTTCGATGCCTTCGTACAATCCGGGCGGACAAAACCATTCCAGAAATCGAAGGCCTAAATGTGGTGGTTCATAAAATTCGTTTTCATTCATACCGAATACTGTCTACAGGATTGCATATAGCGACTTTCAATGATTTCAAGATCACCGTTACTATTGCAAGGCAAAAAATCAGAAGCAATGGAAAAACGAACAACCAGGGCGTTAGTGGAATTCTGAACGCGTATGTCTCAAGCCAATTTTGCAATCCTAATATCACGAGTGGAATTGTTACGAGTGCCGCAATCAGAACGAGTTTAACAAACTCCCTTGACAATAGCATCAAAATGTTTTGTACTGAAGCCCCCAATACTTTTCGAATTCCAATTTCTTTTGTGCGCTGTAATGTGGCATAGGCAACCCATCCGAATAATCCGAGACACGAAATGAAAATAGCAAAGCACGAGAAGAAGAGAAACAACGAACTAAAGGTAGTCTCTGCTTTATAATGACTATCAAAATAATTGTCGAGGAAAAAGTAATTGAATGGATGCTCTAAGGAAGAAGACTTCCAAGCCATTTCCATTTCTCCAATCGCTCCATGAATTTCATTAATGTCGCTTGTAGGATTCAATCGAACGAGGTAGTAATTTTTGTTCCATCCAAGATTGTGAGCTTCTACCCAATTTGGAACAAACACGATGGGCTCATATCCATTTTTCAGTGAGCGTTGGTGATAATTTTTAATGACTCCAACGATTTTACTTTCCTTGTCTGTGAGATTGTGTAAAGGTTGTTTAAGAATTTCTTTTGGATTCTCATAACCTAGTAACAAGGCTGCAGCTTGATTTAGAATAACGGCTTCACTTTCTGTTTTAGAAGAAGCATCAAAATTTCTTCCTGCTAAAAAATCGATCTGAAGTGTTCTGAAGAAATTTTCATCCACACTAATTACTTTTAACTCCTTCAATTCAGTTTGATCTCCTACTCTGACTTTGGGTTTTAGTCCAAGCATATTAATTTCGTCTCCTGGCGCGGCAGAAGAGGAAGCGACTGAATTGATCCTCGATGAGGAGGATAATCTTGCTTTAAAATCTTGAAAATTTTCATAGGTCTGAAATCCATAACTTCTCACAGCAACTACCTTCTCCATATTCATACCCAAATCATAGGATTTCATAAACTGTAGTTGTTGGTATAAAGCAAAAGTTGCTATTGTGAAGCCAATGCAAAAAATAAACTGCATGACGGTTAGCGATTGTCTTAACGTCCAGCGATTTCCCATCCCGATGCTCATTGGCTTGCTTCCTTTCAATACCTCAACTGGTTTGAATGATGCAACCACAAAGGCTGGATAGAACGCTGATAAAAGTATTCCCGTAATCACAACACACAGCGTTATAAGCAGAAGTTCAGGTGTAATTCCCTCAAGTGTTAGCGCGGGCCATTGAATGCTAAAAAGATTTTCAAGAATGGGTTGACAGACTTTCGCGATGATGATGGCCAATATCAATGCAAAACAATTTATAACAACCGACTCTACCAAAAGCTGGATAGTCAATTGAGTCTTTGTGGACCCAACTACTTTTCGCACTCCAATTTCAGTTCTACGCTCTAATGCTTTAGAGGTTGAAAGATTAATGTAATTGACGTACGCACTTAAGAGAATAAATATTCCAACGATTATTAAAAAGTATACAGACCGTCCGTCACCATTGATAGCGATTTCACCTTTTAAAGAAGAGTACAGATGAATATCTTTTAAAGGCTGTAGTTTAAAATTGATTTCGTCTTTCCAGTCACCAAACTCATTACCAAACTGCTTCACTCGCAAATCAGATATTTTCTTTTCAAGTGATTGTACATTTGCATCCGGATGAAGTAATACATAACAATAGGTGTTGTCCCAATGCCAATATGTGCTCCCATTGTTTAGGCCTTCCCACATGGAAGAATATGAAATCAAAAAATCAAAAGTGAGGTGGGAGGTTGATCGAGGATTCTCAATGACGCCCGTAATTAAATAGTCGTTGCCGGATAAGTTCCCGTGGGTATCGATCACAAGTGATTTACCTACTGGATTTTCTTTTTGAAAATATTTTTCAGCAATCGATTTGGTAATGATGACTTGATGCGGATTGCTCAAGGCAGAAACGGCATTGCCTTGTAAAAGTGAAAATGAAAATATTTTTAGAAAACCGGGGTCAGCTAAATAAATATTGATCTCTGAAATGTTTTTGTTGTTGAAGCGCACGGAGTTGTCGCCTGTCATGGGTGAAAGAGAAGCAAACCGGGAATACTCCACTACTTCAGAAAAAGCTTCTTTTACATTTGGTCCCGACCAGGGAACAGTGGTTGCCCGTTTATCATCCTGTGTTTGTTTAGAGTTCCATTCCGTGGTTATGCGATAAATATTTGATGCATTTTCATGGAATGAGTCAAAACTTTTTTCAAATCGAACATATTCATAAATCAGAAACGAAGCTGCCATACCTAACGATAATCCAAGAATATTGACAACAGCAAACGTCTTATGCTTCGCCAGGTAGCGATATGAAATCTTGAAATAGTTCAGTAGTAATGTTACACTCATCAGTTCAATTGAAAATCGATTTCTCAAAATAATTCCCGGTCTGAAAAACCGGATTACGTTAGCTGTAAATTTTATCTTCGCTCTTTTAACTCCACGTTCTTTACTATCTTCTTCAAACTGTTCCATCAAATCACCTTCGATGCTTTCGAATAGACCGGGTGGACAAAGCCACGCAAGCAACCGAGATGCAAAACGAGGTGGAGCACTTTTTTCCTGCATGTTAACTACCTACAATCTTCAGTTGAGGGATTAACTTCCAAAGATCCATGCGTGCTTCTTTCATGGCGCGAAGCATGGCAAGTCCCGCGTTGGTAACAGTGAAAATTCGTTTGCGTCTTCCTCCTCGCGTATTCGTAGATCCACCCATACTCGACTTCACAAGACCTTTGTCTTCAAGACGGTAGAGTGTAACATGCACGGCACTGAGATTGGAATCTCTTCCAACGCGATCTTTAATTTCATTTACAATGGCGTTGCCGTAAGCATCCTCTTGTAATATTCCAACCATGGTGAGGACCAATTCTTCGAATTCGCCCAGATATTCTTTTCCCATTTATATATGTTTTGTAAAACAAATATACGGGAGATGGGATTATTAGTTACTATTTTGTTAAAGAAATAAAGTGATCAGGTTGAGTCTCCCCAATTGACCGGAGTATATGTACTATAGAGTCTTCTGAAAAACCTACAAAGGATTTAGAATATTCTGGGTGATTAATAAATCTCTTGCAAAATAGTTCCGGCCAATACCTTCGAAAGTTTTGCACCACATTGAGTGTATCCATTCTATCCACGTTCAGTGAAGATGCGCGGGATAAAAATAGTATTTCATAGGAAGAGAGTAGGCGCGCGCTTAAATGCATCAATGAGCAAATCGCCAAAAGCGATTTGCTCATTCATGCATTTAACAACTCAAACCATCAATTCTGCGTGTCGCAGGATTGATGGTTTGAGTTTCCTCTTTACGCGGACTACATATGGGTAGATACGCACATACCATATTCCGCGCAGGAGCACAGCTTTTTTAGGCACAATAACTCTATCGCAGGAACTACAATATCAGATCGTGATTTTCTTTTAAAATCAACAGACTCATTTAGTTTATTAATAAAGATTTGGGAAATTGCTAATCTCTCAACACATCAGATCATGACTATCACTAAACCCATCTTCCGCATTTTTGATTATGACAAGGCCCTTGCTCATTATGTGGATTGGCTTGGATTTAAAATTGATTGGCAGCATCAAATCGAGCCCAACTCCCCTTTCTACATGCAAGTCTATCTAGACAACTTGATTCTGCATCTCTCTGAACATTCTGGTGACTGTTCACCTGGAGCTCACATCTACATTGAAAATTTTGTTGAACTAAAAGAATTTCACAAAAAACTGATTGATAAGGAATACAAGTACAATAAGCCAGGGATTGGAAAATCATATTGGGTGGATCGTGTTACTACAATGGAGGTAATTGATCCGTTCAGAAATATTATAACGTTCACAGAAAATAAAGAATATATAGAAGACGCTGCTGAGTAGCGTGAATAAAACTCTACTCTTCCCAATCAAAATATTCTTCCTTCTCTAACTCTAATTCCTTTTTCTTCTTTGTGCCTTTGTTTTTAAAGGCATCTTTCAATTCTTTCACCTCATTCTTTAAACCATCGGCAATCTTTTTCTTTACGGCTTCTGTGTCATATTGAACTTTATAATCGTCAGTGGTGCCGGTGATCTTTAGGTAGATCTTCGCCTGGCCATTTTCTTCCTCTAATGCATCTTGTGCTTCCAGGGGATCAATTTTTCTTCTGCTTCTCAATGGTGTTACAATTCGGTAATCAATGCGCTGATCAAATGTATGCGTTCCGCTTACTTTAAGAGTGGTTACGTTTGTACGTATTTCCATTTGTGGAATATAAACCGTTTTGTTCTCGATGTGAATATCATTTTTCAAATCAGAGAAGCGTAGTTTGCTTAAGCCTTCATCATCCAAATACTTATTCAGTTTTTGCATGGGCTCAAAATTATTCAGCTCGCCATTCTTAATGGTAGCGCTAATATCACCAATGAGTGTTTCCTGAAACAAAGAAAGGTTAGGTCGCAAGGCCATCTCGAGATTAACATCGGCAAAGGCTTTTCCTTTCAAATGTCTATCTTCAATAAAATCCTGATCAAAGTTTTTGAAAACATAAAAGACACTGTCTATATTAATATTATTGAGTTTAAAGGTAGGCACTACTTCAATGGCTTTCGGATTGCTAGCGTCCACTATACCGGACATTACCATATCTCCACCCATCGATTTAAAAGTTATTTTGCGCGACACGGCCATCTGGCTCTTCACCAGCAAATCTCCTTTCAGTTGTTGAGCGTTGAAACGTTTGTAGCGCAAAGCTTTAACATCGCAGTTGAAATTCAGATTGATGTTCTTCGAAATTTTAAATTCGTATTCCTGAGTTTTACCAGATGTCGCTTTTCCGAAAGCAAGATCAAAGAGTTGATCAACATCTAAAAAGTTTGATCTCAAATCCGTTTCAATTCCGATAGGTTGATTTTCAAACAATAAAAACGTTATTACGTTTTTAAAGAACCCATTCAAAACAAAATCGCTGTTGCCCAGGTTTCCCGTGACATTACTCAGTGCTAAATCGTTGTTGTTGAATTGCAGATTTCCCGTGAGGTTTCTTAAAGGGATTTTGTCTTCACCATAAATGAAATTAATATTTTGAAGATCGATTGTACCTGTAGTTGTAACTCGTTGTGCAGTGGATTTCTTTTTTAAGAGTCCTATTTCACCTTCGAAAGAAATATCCGCCAATAATGATCCGGATAAATCCGTTACATTTTGAATGGGATAAAAACTCATCACGGCAGCGGCATCCACGCGTCCTTTAAAATCACAAATTACATTGGGATTTTCAAAATTGTTCACAATGAAATTCGCCTCAAATTGTTCGCCATTCAATCGGCCTTTTATATCTTTTAAAATTAATGTACCTCTCGAAGAATTCATTACTTCGGGAGTTGCGAAAGATCCACGCATACTCGCTTCTTCCATCCTTGTTTTATACTCCGGATGAAAAATGGTGGCATCGCTAAAACCAAAATCAACAGAAAGCGATGGACTTTTTTTGGAACTGATCTCGCCTTTTAATTTTGCGGTAAAGTAAACATCCCCTTTGCTTTGATATTTCTCCACACGATCAGCAACCGATTCAGGAAAAAGAGAATGCAATGTTTGAATATCAGCATCTTTTCCTTTTGTGATCAGATCAATAACGCTCTTTGTTTTCCAGGAATAACTCCCTTCAACATCAAACAATGCATTTTTTAATTCAAGTGTTGAAGGCTTAATGGTGACTGAACGTTTCACATCATCATACACCATCTGACTTTTTATTTGGAATGACTTATCGGTGAAAAATAAATTTTGATTGACACTGATTTTTGTTGTGGTTAACTCACCTTCTGCATCAATCGAATACAAATCGTTGTCAGACACGATCGAGGCCAGCAACTCTTCGCTGTTGAATACAAAATCCTGATCGTTTGAACGATCAACATAATTTACTTTCGTGTTCGTAAGTTTAACCTCTCGAAGTTCAAAATGAATGGAAGAGCTTTTATCCTTGTCTTCGCTCTTCTTTGCAACATCATAATTGCTGACACCCTTAGCATTTATTTTCAAATTGGTTTCGCTGTCATCAATTCTCAAACCTTTTATTGTGTATGAACCGCCCCAAACTTCTATTGCGTTGAGCTGAAAGGATACAGTCTTCGCAGTGAGTAAAGGATAATTTCCGGGGTGACTATCCTCCACATAAACATCAGTAAGAACAATGGAAAGTTGCGGAAATTGATTGAAGATGGAAACATCAAGCTTGCCAATTTTAACAGGTGTATTGAGGTTCTTATTGGCTTCGCGGACAAACTGGTTGATAATTTTGTCCTTAAAAAGAAAGACAGAACTCACCAGCGAGATAAAAACCACGGCAACTGCAAGAAACAGGTAGAATAATACTTTTCGTAGCGTCTTCAAGATTAAAAAATGGTTGGGCAAAAATACGAGACTAAAGCCAAACTGTATAGTGACTAAAGTCGTGCCACCGCTTAAAGCAGTGACGCGACCGCCTGAAAAAGAAAAAGCCACTCTTTCGAGTGGCTTTTTGTGGGAGCTGAGGGGTTCGAACCCCCGACCCTCTGCTTGTAAGGCAGATGCTCTGAACCAGCTGAGCTAAGCTCCCTTGTTTTAAGGACTGCAAATGTAAGAGAGATTTTTATTTGTGCAAAAAACTTTTTCTCCTACTCCAACTTTTTGTCCCTAATTCATGCCATTGGCACTAATCATAGTGCTTCTCATGGCTCCAAACATCTTTTACCGCATGTTTAAGCCCGCGGCAAATAAAAATATTGACCTTATTCTCGTAGGGCATGCAATGCTCGCAGTTCGAAACACCCGCCAGGGCTACCGACTCGAAATCGTTTTTATGGTCATCAAGTTCTCCGCCCAAAATAATAAGCACATCACCATTGTAATCCCGTGGACCCCATATCCAATAATTATTATGAGTCCCAATCGACTTTGGCAATCCATATTCCGGGCCGAAAAAATCAATGGCACCACACCTTCCATAATTAGAAGAGATGATGGCGCACTTCTTTTTGTCATCTTCTGAAAGCGTGTTAAAAACTGCGGCCACATCATTGGCCTTTTCTTTCCAGCCAAACATATCGGAAAAAAACTGAGGAAGATCAGACAGTTCCTTGCCTTCGTTTGATTCTGGCTCCTTACCCAATGCCTTTGCATACGAAATATATCCTTCAACGGAGAGAACAGGTAGAACCATCGGTATTAAAATAATACCAGTGATTAACAGTATGATTGCGTAAGCATATTTAATCCAGGCAACTGAGCGGCTTATTAATTTCTGTTCAACCAATATTCCGGCTGCTGCAAATAAACCGGCATACGCGGGCGCGAGATATTCTGCTTTGCTTGTTCCATTTAGTATAAGAATGATAAAAGCAGTGAGATAAATCCAGGAAATGATTCTATACTTTTTTAATGGCACATAAAAGAAAAGTGCGAACAGTCCGCTGATCCACAATGGCGTAGCGATTGGATTAAGAAATAACAATTGTTCCTTTATAAAGGTAGCAGCACTAAGACCAGAATACTTATCAGATGAAGCATTGTGAATAAACTCAAGGTGAGCCATGTCGTGGGTGATGTTCCATACTATGTAAGGAAGAAATAAAATCACTGCAATGCTTCCTGCTATGTACGGCCAACGCGTAATAAGCCATTGACGATTGGTTAATAGTATCCCAACAAAAACTCCAGATCCTAAAAACAATACACTGATTTTATTGAGCAAGCCGATACCCAATACAATTCCTAACCCGATCCAGTACGATTGTTCTCTTGTGTTGATGATTCGAAGAATAAGATAAACGGATAGAGCCCAGATAAATCCATCAATGGAATTCATAGAGTAAATAGAGCTTATTCCTAAATGAATGGGCGCAAGTGCTACAGCAAGACTCGCAATAAAAATAGCAAATGCCCTGCCTCCCATTTCCTTCACCATCATGCCGGTAATTACAATTGTTCCGGTATGCATTAAAGTTGGAATGATGCGGATGGCCGTAAGACTATCACCAAACAGCATTCGACTGAACTTTAATACATAAAGAGAGAAAGGCGGTTGATCTACATATCCCCATGCAAGATGATCGCTACAAGCGATGTAATAGAGTTCATCGCGAAAGAAACCGTAAGCTCCGGTCAGGTTTGTAATCAGATGCAATAAGAAGCAACCTAAAGCAACAGAAGCTAATGTTATCTTTTCTTTTTGAGTAAACGATGAAGTCATGAGTCTTAGTTTCAGTTTAATGTTGATGATGAGATCGAAATTAATTCACAGGGATCGTCAAGGCGAATATGACGAACTGTATGTGACAGAATTACCAAAGTGGATAAAATAATTTTCGATTTCTATTCTCAATAAGGCGAAGGACTTACGCTTGTCCAGCCTCCATCGATGACAAGAGTTTGTCCGGTGATGTGACCTGCATCAGGAGAAACTAAAAACAAAGCAGCGTGCGCGATGTCCTGAATAGAAGCAGGCTTGCCGATTGGTGTGATGCGCGACCAAGTACTTTTGTATTCGGGATCATGTGCCGTACGTTCCGTCATTGTAGCTCCTGGTGCAATTGCATTTACTGTGATTTGATACGGAGACAATTCCAACACAAGTGTCTTTGCCAACATTTCAAGTGCTGCTTTGCTCATGCCATAGGCCGCTAAATTTTTATGAGCTTGGTGGCCGGTAACGGATGACATGAATAAAATCCTTCCACCATGTTGTTGTTCCCTCATTTGCAACGAGGCCGCTTGTGCAAGAAAGAAGCTTCCACTTAAATTTACTTTCATTACCTCATCAAAATCTTCGGGTTTGTAATCGAAGAAATCTCCAAACAAAGTAATACCTGCATTCGCGATAGCAATATCGACATGACCAAATTGCTTTACGGCTTCGTCCACCATCTTTTGTATGAACGAAACATCAGCGGCATTCCCTGCAAATGGAATGCATATACCATGTTCTTTTTGAATGGAGTGCGCAGCTTCTTCGGCAAGTGATGTTTCAATATCATTCAACAAAACACTCGCGCCTTTTGCGGCAAGCTGACGACAAATTTCAAGTCCGATACCTTGACCGGCTCCTGTTACAATCGCTACTTTATTTTGAAACATACTCAAAATAATTCAGGAGTTTAAAGGCTCTCTTACTTCTATTTCAAGAGTTGGCAGATCGTTTACCACCACTGCCCAAATGGTAACATTATCCACTGTATCGTAAGCGTGAATCACTCTGTTTCGCAAATCAACGATTCTTCTGGAATGAGTGATGCTTATTGCTGGATCAATTTTTAAAATCCGATTGGTTACTTCACCAATAATTTCAAGTCTTCGTTCAATGGCATCGCGAAGTTGGCGATTGCTCTCATAGTCGTTAAAATTCCGTTTCTTGCCCAAGTACTCATTCATAATTTGGATAGAGTCAAGAATATCTGTTAATGATTTCTTTATCTCATCACTCATAGATCGAGGTCTTGGTTTGATTGAGAACTTTGATAAAATATGGATTTTTGAGTGTATACTCTGTGAGGAGATCAACGTTCCTATTCATTAATTCTTGCAAAGCATAATACAAACTCCACCAATTTTCACCTTGCACAAGCGGATCTAAGCCATCTTCGAAAGATATTAAAAAATCAATATCACTTTCGTCTGTAAACGAAGATGTGCATACTGATCCAAAAGCATACGCCCTCTTAACATTGTACTTTTTAAATAATGTCCGTACTTCAGGAAGCTTATTTTTCAGAACTTCGTTCATATTCAAAATTGCAAAAAAATATCCAGATACTTTGTCGTTGTATTTAAAACATAAATTTTTCAGTGAGAATCTCTTGTTACCACGCTTCCTGAACTACCCACTAAATAATCCATATCAGCACCAACATCTGCTTGCTGAACATGCTGTTGATATAAACTTACGTACCCGCGATCGTATTTTTTATGAATCGGTTTCCATGCCTGCTTACGTTTTTGTAATTCTTCATCAGGCACTTCGAGCGTTAATGAACGATTCGCCACATCCAAAGAAATAATGTCACCGCTTCTAACAACAGCGAAATTTCCGCCCATCGCTGCTTCGGGTGAAGCATGAAGAATGACAGTTCCAAAACCAGTTCCGCTCATGCGCCCATCAGAAATGCGAACCATATCGTGAATACCTTTCACTAATAATTTTTTGGGGATACTCATGTTCCCAACTTCGGGCATTCCGGGATAACCAATCGGTCCAACATTTTTTAATACGAGAATACTATTTTCATCTACTGGAAGATCATCATTGTCAATTCTATTTTTGTAATCATCGATGTCTTCAAAGACAACAGCCTTACCGGTATGCTTTAATAAATGAGCGCTGGCTGCTGATGGTTTGATTACGCAACCGTTCTCACACAAATTGCCTTTCAAAATAGCAACACCTGATAAGGGATTGAAGGGTTTATCTACCGTTGCAATTACATCTCTATTATAACATGTTGACGATTGATAATTTTCTTTGATTGTTTTTCCATTTACGGTTAAACAATCTCCATGAAGGAAACGATCGAGTTCTTTCATTGCGGCAGGTAATCCACCAGCATAATATAAATCCTCCATGAAATATTTTCCGGAAGGTTGTAAGTTCATAATGAAAGGAACATTAGCTGAAAGCTTATCAAAATCCTCCAATGAAAGTTCAACCCCAATTCTTCCTGCAATGGCCAAAAGATGAATAATAAAATTTGTGGAGCCACCGATCGCTGCGTTTGTAATGATCGCATTTTCAAAAGCCTTACGCGTAAGTACATCTGAAAGACGAAGATTTTCTTTCACCATCTCTACAATACGTATGCCCGACATTTGCGCCAATACTTTTCTGCGTGAATCTGCAGCAGGTATTGCAGCATTTTCAGGAAGCGAAAGTCCAAGTGATTCTACCATGCAGGCCATTGTCGATGCTGTTCCCATCACAGCACAATGTCCGCGACTTCTGCACATACACGCTTCGGCAACTGTTAATTGTTCCTGATCCATTTCACCCGAACGAACCGCATCATTAAATCTCCAAACATCGCTTGTACTAATATCATGGCCTTGAAATTTCCCCGTTAACATCGGTCCACCGGAAACAACCAAGGTAGGTATGTTCACACTACATGCTCCCATCACTAATGATGGTGTTGTTTTATCGCATCCGCAAAGTAACACCACGCCATCCATCGGGTTTGCACGAATGGATTCTTCAACATCCATGCTCGCCAAATTTCTGTAAAGCATAGCTGTTGGCTTGATCAATGTTTCACCTAAAGACATCACAGGAAATTCAACCGGAAATCCTCCAGCTTCTGAAATACCTCGCTTTACGGATTCAGCCAATTCACGAAAGTGCGCATTGCAAGGCGTTAACTCTGACCATGTATTGCATATTCCAATAACCGGTTTGCCCCGAAATTCATAATCAGGAATACCCTGGTTTTTCATCCATGCGCGGTAGATAAAGCCATCTTTACCAGTTTTACCAAACCATCCCTGACTGCGGAGTTTTTCTTCCATAACTAAAAATTAGTCGCTTGTTTTCTTAATTGAGTTCAACCCAAAATATAACTAATTTTCCAGAAGAATTTCTTAACCCCCATACATTATCGTATCAACTTTAAACTCGAAACTTTAAACTCGAAATTTTGAACTTTAAAACATGAATCCCATTTTCAAAAAGCTTAACTATAAAGATCAGAAGAAAATCTACATCCTTCAGTCACCTGTTAGCTTCAGGAAAGATCTGGATGAAATGAAAACACTCACCACCATTAAAACCAATCTGACCGGTGCAAAGAATATAGAGTTCTTCATGGCCTTCGTCACGAAACAAAAAGAATTGGATGGGCTGATAAAAAAGATGGCAACATTAATGATTGACGATGGTGTGGTTTGGTTTGTTTATCCGAAAGGCACATCAAAAAAATACGCGTGTGAATTTAATCGCGACAATGGTTGGACTGAATTAGGAAAAGCGGGTTATGAACCTGTTCGTGCTGTTGCGATTGATGAGGATTGGAGCGCTTTGCGTTTTCGGAATCCAACACACATCAAAAAAATGACACGCAATTTTGCCATGACCGAATCAGGAAAGAAAAAAGTAGCAGCAAGCAAAAAGAAATAGGCATCCAGTAATTTGCGGTAGATACCAAGTTGTACAATATTAAAATTTATCATTTCTATTTATTATGCGTGAGCTAATAATCGGTTAGTCTTTTTTTTTAAAATTCTAAATGGGGTAATACATCCTCTATAAGTCTACCTTATTGGACGTGATTTTATCACTGTCGTGTTTCGCTACATTGTCTTATCAAATTTAGTTCTAACAAAACCCAAAAATTATGAGAAAGACTTTACTATTATTATTCTTTGCACTGGTCTTTGCATCCTTTGCCAGAGCGCAAGAGCGAAATGTTTCCGGAAGGGTGACTGCAACGGAGGATGGATCATCTCTACCTGGTGTTAACGTACTTTTGAAAGGAACAAGCACAGGAACTGTTACTGATTCTGATGGGAACTACAAACTTACCATTCCAGCCACTGGAGGGAGTCTGGTGTTTTCATTTATTGGTCTTCAAACAACTGAAATTCCAATTGGTGAAAGAACGGTGGTTGACATATCATTAGGATTAGATGTAACTCAACTTTCAGAAGTAGTTGTGACAGGCGTTGGTGTTGCGACCGATAAAAGGCGTCTAGCCATATCAGTTGAATCCGTTTCGGGTGATAAATTACCTGCCTTGCCATCAGCATCCATTGATCAGGCTTTAGTTGGCAAGATTGCTGGCGCACAAATTATGTCAGCGTCTGGAAATCCCGGAACACCAGTGAGTATTCAATTGAGAGGAATCAATACACTCTCTGGTGGAACACAACCGTTAATTATGGTGGATGGCGTTCAAATGCAATCCACTGCTTTAAACTCCCTTGATTTAAATAATGTGGAACGCATCGAAGTTGTACAGGGAGCATCAGCAGCAACTATTTATGGAGCACAAGGAGCAAATGGAGTGATTCAAGTTTTCACAAAGAAAGGTAAAGCCGGGAAAATGAAAATAAATTTTGCGGCAAGAACCAGCTCCGATCAATTCTTAAATGTTGCCGACCTTCGACAAGCGAAGAATCACTCGTTCACCATTAATGGCAGCGGTGATGTGCTCGATACAGATGGTAATCTTCTGGAAGTAATTCCTCCAGGCTTTTGGGCTCAGGTGAATTGGGAAAACGGACCGGGAGCAAAAAATGATAAGCCGTATCAAAACAATACACAATGGTATGACCATGTTAACCAGGTATTCCGCAGTGCGCGCACCTCAAATGCTAATATTTCTGTTTCCGGAGGTAAAGATAATTCAGACTACGCTTTCTCTGTATCTAAGCTGAAGCAAGAGTCGGTGATTCAAGGTGAACTTGACCGAACCAACTTTACTTCGAATATTGGTTTTGAGATAGCGAAGGGTTTAACCTTCCGATCAACAACACAGTTAATTTCTTCTGATAATACGTCAAGTCCTTTTGCGGGTGGGGGAGCAGAAGGTGGTTATCTTTCAGCTGCTTTTTACACCTGGCCTTTTGCAGACTTTGAAGCGAAAGACAGCCAGGGCAATTTTCTCTACAAATTTGGAGGAGCCGGTACGAACAGTACGAATCCTCTATACGCCCAACAATTCCAAAAGTATAAGAGCAAAACCCTGGACGTTTTACCTTCATTGAATTTAAACTATAAGATCAACAGAGTTTTTGAATTAGATTACAAACTGGGTATCAACTATTCGAGCAATAATTTTGCGCGCAATACACTAAATCAAACTCTAACGGAAAGTTACGCCTACAACGATGCCTATTATAATGGAACAACTCCCGATGGTCAGTTGCAGCAAAGCAATACACAACAGTTTAATATCAATTCACTCGCTTCGGCCATAGCGAAAGTAGATTTTGATAAAGATCTTAATCTAAAATTACCCATCACCTCTACAACTCAAGTATCCTTTGATTGGAGAAGGTCGACTTTTCACAGAACATATTCTACTTACACAGGTTTGCCGGTAGGAGTACCAATCGATGATATTAATGGAGCTCAAACGGCTTCCAATGCTTCGTCTGAATATCTGGATGAGTTTATTACCTATGGCTATTTGGTAAATCAACGATTCGAGTACAAAGACATAGCAGCAATTTCAGGTGGCTTTAGATCGGATTATAGTTCTGTATTTGGAGAGGCCGGCAAGCCTTTCACTTTCCCTCGTGCAGATGGCTATTTAAGATTATCAAAACTTAGTTTCTGGGAAGGTCTGACAAATGCCATCCCGGAATTTAAGGTGAGAGCAGCCTATGGCGAAGCTGGAATACAACCTGTGGTTTACAACGGTGACCTAACCGGCTCACAGCAACAATGGGCTGGTCCGGTACCCAATCACTATCCAAGAACAACAACTTTCAAAGTCGGTACAGCGGATGGTCTTTACTCCTACAATCCCGAAACCATTGGTAACCCCGGATTAAAAGTTGAACGAACTGCTGAGTTTGAATATGGATTCGATTTTGGAGTTAGCCCTATTAAGAATGGAGCATGGTTTAATTTCATCAATGCCAACGTATCTGTGTGGTCTCGGAAAAGTACAGGTGTCGTTTGGGCACAGCCTCTGGCCATTTCCTCTGGAGCCGGCTCCATTTATACAAACTACATAGACCTCTCTTCCAATGGAGTTCAGTTTAGTTTGGATATGGATGTGTATAACGGCAATAATCTGACATGGGATTTCAACACCGTCTTCGGAACATCAAAATCATTCGTTGATAAGACATTAGATGGTAATGACATTCCTCTTACTTACATCAGTGCGGGAACCTACACATTAAAACCAGGTCAACAAGTTGGAACTGTTTACGGTTACAAAGCACTCACCAGCATTGATCAAAAAGATCCGAGTGGAAATTTTTATCTCGATCAATCTCAAGCCGCTAACTATGAAATCGTAAAAGGACGAGTAGTGGATAAGACTTCTAAACGAGTGGAGTTTACAAGCGACAAATATGGGTTGGGCAACACAACGCCTAAATTCAACATGGCCTTTACCAATACATTCGCCTATAAAAATTACTTAAATGTTTCTTTCCAAATCGATTGGGTGTATGGCGCTAAAACTTACAACCAGACCAAAGAGTGGATGTATTCAGAAGGGTTACACCGCGATTATGATGATCAGATAACCATCAACGGGGAGACCGGTGCATGGACTGCTTATTACAGGAGTTTCTATGATGCAATTGAAAGTAACGGTACAAAAGATTACTTCTTAGAAAATTCGTCATTCGCCCGATTACGAAATGTTTCGGTTGCGTTTGACATCGCTAAGTTCTTTAACATGGAAAAGATCAACACACTACAACTTGTGTTTAGCGGACGAAACCTTGCAACGATTACAGATTATTCCGGATTTGATCCGGAAGCTAGTCAGAATACGGCATCCGGAGGAACGGGATCAGCAGCTCCTCAGAATGCAACGCAACGTGGATTGGACTTCTGGACATTCCCCAACTTTAAATCATATCAGGTTGGATTAAATGTTTCATTCTGAAATTAAAAGAACTTAAACTTTAAAAAAATGAAATCAAAAATAACATATCTTCTAGCAGTGCTTTTTGTTTTTGCAGTGCAATCCTGTAAAGACGATTTGGCTGATGTAAAAAACACGAATGCCCCTACGCTAGAATCATTAAAAGGAGAACCCGGTATTTTAGCACTCTCTAAAGGAGGGATTTTTATTAATGGTTTTGGTGGCTATTACAACTCGATTGATGATGGCTTAGGAAACGGACTACATTTAATTGTATATGCAATGCATGATGCAATGGGCGATTTAATTTATGTTCCATGGGGAAATAATAATTTTAAATACCTGGATAATCCAACTGACTTTACATTAGATGATAATACTGTCGTACCTATGCCAATAGGAGTTTCTCAGCCCTATGAAACGCGGTTACGAAATGATAGAGCCTATGGAGCAACCAATAATTTTTTGCCAGAATGGACATACATGTATGTGATGAACAATGCCTGCAATGTTCTATTGGCGAATATTGACGCTGCAACTTATTTAGGTGATGCCGATTCAAAAAAGAATACCTTAAAAGCATGGGCTTATTTTTGGAAAGGATATGCGTATTCACGAATTGGTTCAATGTACATCGCAGGTTTAATTATTGATGAGCCGTATAAAACAAATAGTGATTATGTTTCTAACACAGAAATTATAGCGGAAGCAACAAAGAATTTTGATCTTGCTGTTACAACCATGGGGCAGGTTACCTCAGTGGCAGATTATGATGAGGTGATGGGAAAAATAATTCCAAACTATTGTGTTCACGAAAACGGAATACCGACAGCGGCTGAATGGATTAGAAATATCAACACAATGAAGGCCAGAAATCTACTGGCCAATAAACGCGTGGCGGATATGACTATTGCTGATTGGACTCAACTAAAAACTTTAGCGGATGCCGGAGTTGCTGCGAGTGATGCCGTCTTTGTTATTAAGACTACGGCTACTCCTTCAGAATCCATTTTTAGTGATAATGTTTTCGGATCAAACTCACTCTCTACAGCTACCAACGATCCAACTTTTTTTGTAAGCGAAAGACTAATTCAGGATTATAGACCTGGCGACAATCGCTTCACAAATAATTTTGCTCTCTTACCTTCTCCAGAAGTAAACCGAAGAGGAAGGGGCCTCGGTTTTGGCACTCGATATTATTTAGTGAATGGTGGCAAGGAAGTGAATGATGCCTTTACGTATGTTCATGCAAATGATCCTGGAATAGATAATCACTATATGGCTGGATCGTATGAAGAAAACGAATTGCTGCGGGCAGAGGCAGAGATTCAATTGGGCAACATTGCCACAGGTGTTGGACTCATTGATAATGTAAGAGATTTCCAGGGATCAAACTTGGCTGACATTAGTCCTGCTATTACAAAAGTTGCAGCGTTAGAAGAATTGCGAAGTGAACGCAGAGTTTCTTTACTATTCAGAGGCCTGAGTTTTTATGATGCGCGAAGAAATGGTGTGATCGATGATAAGAGTAAAGGAGGTGGCAGGGCAGGTGCTGTTGTCTTGTCGAATGTAGCGGGAACTCCTTTTCTGAATACAAACGCATTTATTAACTACAACTACCTTAGTTATTGGGATGTTCCAGCGAATGAATTGGTTTTTAACAACCCTTCCAGCGGTAGCGCACCTGTAGTAAGTCCTGAGTAATTTATTTTCATTCAAACTTAAAAAGTAAAAGGTTGTCACGTGACAGCCTTTTACATTTTAATACCTCACATTAGAAAATTGAACCTTAACATTTGCCTATTACCATTGCTCACTGCTTACTTCCCCTTGTTCTCTCGCATCATTTCAGAAAAACCTTTTTGCCTGGTAAACCCTTCCATGGCTTGAATGATTCGCTTGGCTTTGGTTTGCGCTGTCTTTGCGCTCTCAATCCATTTGCTGTAATAGCGCTGATGTGATCCTGGAAGGGATTTAAAAAATTTCAAAGAAATAGGATCGTCTTTCAAACACGCCATCAGATCAGGCGACAATGTAATTTGCCTTTCATCTTCTTCTAACGTTACGGTTAATTTATCTCCTTGCTTTTTACCAATCGCTTTTCGCAAGGCGCCATTGATTGGCAAAATGAACTCCCCTTCACCCATTGGAAGTATTGCTGTCTTTTGAATGACGTGTGCATCCAAACTTCCCTTCACTCGAAATGAAACTTTGTTATCGGGCTTTATCTTTTTTGCCTGAGCTGCGCTGATTTCAATATACGTCCAGCCAGACTTCTCGCCCTTCTTGTCAAACTTTTGAATGGTGGTGATGAACTTGATCATAGAATTGCTAAGATAATGCTCACACTTCTAAAAGTAAATATTGTATCTACAACAATCATCTGTACCTTCGCACCATGTCACTCGAAAACGATATTAAACAGGAAAAATTTGCCACCGAATATCAAAAGGCTACCATTAACATCATGTTTACCAGTGGGTGGCTGTATAATCGAAATGCCTCGCATTTAAAACCGCATGGCATTACCCCTGAACAATTCAATGTGCTGCGCATTCTTCGCGGAAGTCATCCAAAGAAAATGATGCTATCGGATATTACCAGTCGCATGATTGATAAGAGCAGTAACTGTACTCGCCTGGTTGAAAAGCTTCGCATTAAAGGATTAGTAAGTCGTGAAATTTGCGAGAATAATCGCAGACAGGTAGACATCGGTATTACGGCCAAAGGACTTTCACTACTTACTAAAATTGACAAAGACTCTGAGCAGTTGCTTGGTTCGATTAAAACAATATCACAAACTGAAGCAAAGGAACTCAATCGCATTCTGGATAAACTCCGTGAATAATTTCTCATCGCTTAGCATTATATAAAATGCGGAATTTCATTGCTCTGTTTTCATCAACACACAATTTTTTTTAATTTTAATCCATTAACCATTGTGTGCCATGACCTCTTCTACTGAAAATGAATTTCCGGAAACGGAGATGATCACTGCTGCTATTCAATTTGTCAACAGCACAGCCAGCCATATTTTCCTAACGGGAAAAGCAGGCACAGGGAAAACTACATTTCTAAAAAACCTGGCGAAGCGCATACACAAACAATTTGTGGTGGTGGCCCCAACCGGAATTGCCGCATTGAATGCTGGAGGTGTTACTGTTCATTCACAATTTCTTTTTCCGTTTGGCATGTTTCTTCCCGACAGTTCAATCAAGGAAGATTTTAATGCACGTGGGAATTGCTACACTCCGAATACATTAGCGCGCAAGCATCCGCTGAACAGTGTGCGTAAACAAGTATTGCGTTCCATCGATTTATTAGTGATTGATGAAGTCAGCATGCTTCGTGCTGATTTACTTGACGCGATTGATTATCGATTGAAAGCAGCCAAGGGAAACTTTCGTCAGAGCTTTGGTGGTGTTCAGCTTTTGCTGATTGGAGATTTATACCAACTACCACCAGTAGTGAAGCGAGAAGAAGAAGCACAACTCAGACCGTATTATAAAACTCCATGGTTTTTTGAATCGAAGGCATTACAGCAAGATGGTTTTGTTTACATCGAACTGGATAAAATTTTCCGCCAGCGCGATGACTTCTTTATCGATCTGCTCAACAACCTGCGCAATAACCAACCCACGCGAGAAGATATCGATGAATTAAACAAGCATTACCAATCTCCGCAGGAAATTAAAAACCTGCTGGAAGTAATCACACTCACAACACACAATTACAAAGCAGATGAGCTGAATCAAAAAGCTTTGAAGGAATTGAAAACACCTTCCTATACTTTTGAAGCAATTGTTGAAGGAGATTTTCCGGAAAGCATGTATCCTGTTTTGCATCGACTGGAATTAAAGGAAGGTGCGCAGATTATGTTCACCAAAAACGATAATGAAGGTAAAGCGTATTTCAACGGTAAGCTGGCAACCATTACTTCTATTGCTGATGATGAAATAGAAGTTTCCATGGCGGAAACGCATGTAGTGTACACATTGAAGAAAGAAGTTTGGGAGAATAAGAAATATACGGTCAACACCAATTCACAAGAATTAGATGATGAAGTGATTGGCTCGTTTGAGCAATATCCGATAAAGCTTGCCTGGGCGATTACTGTCCATAAAAGTCAGGGGCTTACGTTCGACAGAGCAATCATCGATGTTGGTGAAGCTTTTGCAGACGGTCAGGTGTATGTAGCCTTATCGAGGTTGCGATCGTTAGATGGTTTGATCTTGCGCACGCACATCGACCCAAATGTAATCAGCACCGACAAGCAAGTTGTTTCCTTCAGTGAAGAGAACAATCGCCCGACAGAATTACCTGCTGTGATGAAAAGCAAACAGCGTGATTACATTCATCAACTCATTACGAAGACTTTTGATTTTGATTCCTTATTAAAAGAGATTGCATACATCCGTAAAAATAAAACGGAAGCCAATGAGTTTGAAGAAGAAACGATGAAGCCAGTATTGGAGCAAATTCATATCGCACTTTTAGCAGAGGCAGAAAACACCTTAAAGTTCAGACGACAGTTACTCAATCTCTTACAAGAAAATCAACAGACCCAATTACTGGAGCGCATCAAAAAAGGTAGCGACTATTATAAAGGTGTACTTGCCCAGATTACGAAAATGCTATTGCGCCATCTCGAAGAGATGAAAAAGCAAAAGCGAGTGAAAGGATACATTACCAGCCTCACGGATCTTGATCAACTCTTTTCTAAAAAACGCGAAGAAGTAGATAAAGCACTTTATCTCACGGAAGTAATTCTGGAAGATCGCGATCATTTTGATTTTAGCAAGCTTACAGAAAACCGTACATCAGAACGAACAAAATTGCTTGAAGAAATTCATAAAGAGATAGGAATCAAACCAGCAAAAGGAAAAAAATCAAAACGTGCTGCTGGAGCAAAGAAAGATAAAAGCAATCAACCCAGTACGTACGATATTACTTTACAACTCCTTGACGGTGGACTCTCCATTGAAAGCATAGCGAAGGAAAGAAGCTTAACTGTTGGTACGATTGAATCCCATCTTTCAAAAGCCGTAACTGAAAATCGCATCAGCATTTTTAAATTCATGACGGAAGAAGAAGTGAGCACTATTTCATCAGCATTAAAAGAAATGCCTGAGGATTTTAATTCAAAAGATTTATTTGATAAACTTCAAGGAAAATTTGGCTACGGATCATTGCGAGCTGTAATGAGTCATACCGGAATGAAATCGACAAGGCCTAAAGAAGATTAAAAAATAAAGTATTCAGTTAATATTTTTCTGTTTTAATGGAATCCAAATGCTGATAGTAGTGCCTTCACTAAATTTAGTATCAAGATGCAATGTTCCGCCTAATTTGCTAACTGCCTTTTTTACGATGTAAAGTCCAAGCCCGTTTCCTTTCGATTGTTCATTGCCTCGGAAAAACATATCAAACACGCGATCCTGATATTCCTCCTCAACACCTTGTCCGTTGTCTTGTATTGCTATCTCTACTCCTCCATATTTCTCCATGGCTACCATTGAAATATGTGGATCAGTTCGACCCCGAAATTGAATGGCATTTTCTAATAGATTCTCAATAATAATTTTCAGAAAGGCCGGATACGAGAGAAATGCCTTAATGACGCCTACATTAACGGATATGCGAATACCAGAATTGTCAATGGCTTCCTGATACGTATCCAATGCGTTTTCAAAAACAGTTTGCATGGAAACTTCGCGGTAAACAAATTGATGAGCACCCACATCGCTGATCGATTGAAGTTTAATTAACATGCGATCCAGGTTCACTGCCGTCTCTTTTACTTTTTCAAATAGGTCGAGTGCGTTTTGATCTTTCACGGTAATCTTCGCTACCTCAGATAATCCCATAAAGGTGGTAAGGGGTCTTCTGAAATCATGAGATGAGCGATAGAAGAATGTATCCAATTCCTTATAGGCTTGTTTCATTTCACGGGTACGATCTGTCACCTTTTGTTCCAGACTTTCATTCAATTCAGAAATAACATCATAGCTTTCTCTCAATTCTTCAGCTTGCGCTTCTAATTCATTTTGTTTGCCCGCCAGTTCGTTATTAAGATGAATAAATTGAGCATTCGCCTCTGATAATTCCTCTGACTGTGCAGTCATTTCTTCATGCTTTTCCGCCAACTCCATGTTCAACATCGTTAGGTTGTTGTTAGCCTCGGTAAGTTCTTCTGATTGCGCTTGTATCTCTTCTTGTTTCTCGGCTAAGTCACTATTCAGTGCACTGAGTGATGTATTGGCTTTTGAAAGTTGCTCTGACTGCGCCCGTATTTCTTTATTGAGGCGACTCATTCTTTTGAAGTAGTTATACAAAGTATACGCTAACACGCTTAACAAAATTAAACCCAATACACTCGCGATGATAAAAAATTGTTGTCTGTTAATTCTGTTTTCCTGAATCGTAATCTGATCCTCCTGAAGTTGTTTGCTTTTGTTGAGCAACTCTATTTGCTGATCCCTTTTTTCCAACTCATAAGAACCCTGCAGACTTAATACCCGATTTGTAATCGACACGGAGTTAACAGAATCTTTCAATTCTTCATACAGAAAAGTATAACGCAACGCTGCGTTTGAGTTACCTTGCGCGATTAGTAAATTTCTTCGTGTCTCATAAACATTCATTAAGATGATTCCCGACTTGATGTAGCGAGCTTTCTCCTCTGCCTTGTCGAGATACTTTTGTGCGTTGTTAAAATCTTTTAACTTGGTGTAAATACTACCCAAATCAAAATATCCCCAGGCTAGTCCATTTTGATGAAGGATGGACTCTTTAATGGCTACACTTTGTTTTTGAAATGAAAGCGCCAGTTGCAGCTTTCCTTCAAGTTCATACGTTTGGCCAATTGACGAGAGTGAAGCAGCAATGAATTTTTGATCGTTTAGTTTCGTTCTGATCTCCAACGCCTTTTCAAAATTAAACCGTGCATCGCTATACTGCTTTACTGACTTTAGAATGACACCTTGTAGGCTGTACGCACCGGCCTCCTCCGCTTCAAAAGAATTTTCTCGTGAAATCGTAGTACACGCGTCTGCAAACTGCTGCGCTGTTTTTAATTGCTTGAGTCGATAGTAATTATGACCAATAATAAGTTGAGCCCTTACGGCATCGTTTAAATACTTTTTTTCTTCACAAATCTTTAATGCCTCAAATCCATTTTTCAAGCTGATGTCATAGTTTCCCATTTCATGCAAAACTTCAGCAACATCAACAAGTGTTTTCACATATTGTTGAAGGTATCCATTGTCGAGATAAAATTGTTTCACATCGTTTAAGAGCTCTAAGGATCTATTGTATTCTCCATAATGAAATAGAATAATGGCTTTTTGATAGTAAATTTCCTTTTGAATTTCGGAAACTAATTCCGGGTTACTTAGTTTCTGTGCACGGTCCAGATAATCATTTGCAAGACTTAAATTTGATTGATTAAGATGCCAGTGTGATAGTAGTATCAATACATCGGCAAGCAGAATATTATCTGACAACTTCTCACGAATGGCAAGTGAACGATGAAGATAGGCAAGCTCTTCTTTCGGTCTATTGATAAGCCCATAATTTTGACTTAGGTTTCGATACAATACAGACAAATGCCATGGGTTAAGACTGTCTTTTAAAACAAGGTATGATTGATCATACCAATACCGGGCAGTATCATAAAGCCCTTGTCCACGATAAATATTTCCCAACTGCACCAACGCATACCCTTCCCAACCATAAGCTTGAGATTGCTTTGCTTTTGTCCTTCCTATCTTTAATAGATGGATCGCTACTTTTCGATTACCCACAACATTTTCATACAAACCTTCGCAAATGAGGGCTTGAGAAATACCCTTTGCATAATTTATTTCTTCCGCTAATTGCCCGGCCTGACTAATGTATTCTTTAGCCCTTTTAATATCAATCAAAATCAAGCGAAAAGCTAGAGCATTAAGTGCATCCACTTTCGCAATTCCAGTTGTTGTGTTAACTACGTTTTCCAAGCTGTCAAATTCAATGCCTTGCGTCCAACTGGTTTGAATGGTAGTTAAAGTTACAACGGCACTAATTACTAGTCTAACCGCGTAATATTTCCAAGCCATTGAATGTTTTGGGTTAAGCCACATTTTCGTAAAAAAGCTAATATTCATCTTTAAGGTAGGCTAAAATGAGCGGCATTCAAAAAAATTAAAGATTGGTGGTAAGGCGATTATCGATTCATTATTCTGATTGTAAAGAAGAGGAGATGATTACGCTTGCCAATGAATTATTAGAATTCCCACTTGCGGAAAACAAACGCCTACGAATACTTTTAATATTCAGCACTAAAAATTTCATGACACGAAAGTCATACGCCACATGGAAAGGGTTGTCAAGCAAGAAAATCATCTTATTGAAAAAATGGCTATTATTGGATTAACTTCAACAAAAAGAATAATTCTCAACGGTTAGATCTTCTATTTAAAACAGATTTTAAAACTTTTGATTCGCGCGAAGAAGCCATTGCCTAGTTAATAGAAAAGAGTTGTCAATAAGAATCAATATTAAATATCTACTATGTTCATCATTTTTGCTCAAAGTCATTTTTTGCAATAACGTTAGATGATTCGTACAATTTCTTATTTTAGGATTTAGAACACCCATGAAAGGAATTCCACTGTATAAGGAGATAAACGATTTTCTGGCTGGTATCAATTCAGCACATCGCACAACCAATCCTTCCTTTTATTGTTTGCGAATAGAAGATACATATCCGAATACAAAAGATGTTGTGGCTCCTTTCAAAAAAGATTTCTATTTTGTTTCGTTCATTACGAATGCTGGTAAAACAGTGATACAATATGATAATAACAACGAGTCTCAATTGGATTCATTCTTAGTCTTTCAATCACCTGGTCATATCTACAGTTGGCATCGTGATAAAAAAGTGAAAGGCTTTCTTATCTATTTCAAAAAAGAATGCTTTTCGTTTTTTCGTCCTGAATTCGAAAAGGAATTTCCCTTCTTCAATGTATTGCACACTAATTTCTTTAAGATCAACCAAACTACTTTTCAAAAATACAAACCGCTCTTTGATGCCGTATTTGAAGCGTATAACGCTACTGACTCAAATCGCTATACCATTGCCGTGCTCCGTTTTTTGGAATTGCTTTATCAGTTAAAAGAATTTACTATTGCCGCAAACCAATGGAATAGCGGATTCTCTTCACCTCAACAACTCTTACTTCAAAAATTTCAACAGCTCGTTAACAATTATTATACTGAAAAAAGAACGGTGGAGGAATATGCTGAACTCCTTCACATCACACCGCATCATCTGTCTCAGTCCATCAAACAAGCGACTGACAAAAATGCGCTGTCCTATATCAATGATCGAATTCTATCTGAGGCAAAAATTCTGATACGGCACACTGAATTAGATATTTCAGAAATTGCCTATCAACTTAATTTCAGTGATCCCGCTAATTTTGGAAAGTTCTTCAAAAAGAATGCAGGTGTAACACCCCTTGAATTCCGTAAGGGCAGTTAAGAATTTACCAACTCATCCCACTTTTGTACCATTGGCCGACAAAGCGAACACCTACCTTTGTTCTATCAAACTAAAATAAAAGAGAAATGAAATTAGCAGTATTCGGAACAGGGATGGTCGGAGACACCATTGGTACAAGATTAATTGAATTAGGGCATAGCGTGATGATGGGCTCACGTACCGCTAATAATGAAAAGGCAAGGGCATTTGTTGCCAAACATAAATCGGGCGCAAGTACAGGAACATTTGCCGATGCCGCTGCATTTGGTGAATTGATTTTCAATTGTACAAAAGGCGATGGCTCGGTTGACGCGTTGAAGCAAGCGGGCCCTTCAGTTAATGGAAAAATTATTGTCGATGTTTCAAATCCATTGGATTTCAGCAAGGGTGCGCCACCAAGTCTTATACCTTCTTTATCGAACACCAATTCGTTGGGAGAAGAAATTCAAAAAACATTTCCACAAGCTAAGGTAGTAAAGACACTTAATACGATGTGGTGCGGATTAATGGTAAACCCAAACATGATTGGTGGTGGAAATCACACAAACTTTATCAGTGGAAATGATGCTGAAGCAAAAGCTAAAGTAAAAGTGTTGCTTAATGAGTTTGGCTGGAAAAATGAAAATATTCTTGATCTTGGTGACATTACTAACGCCCGAGGAAGTGAAGCAGTTTTACCAATTTGGTTGCGTGTGTGGGGCGCTACCCAGAATGGCGCTTTCAATTTTAAAGTAGTGAGTTAGTACTCGTCATCTTGAGAGAGTGGAAAATAGCATGAACAACTTTTTGACAAATCGTTGTTCATGCTATTTTTCTGTTTTAAATCTGAAGTCACACTTCTTTGCACCCAATGCAATGGTTCCGGTTCGAATGAGTTTTAAACCTGCGATGCCCGAAGTGATTTCATCAACCTCACAAAGTATCGAAGCGTATTTTCCATAGTTATGCTTTTTGAAAAGTTTGCAGATGCCACATTCTAAAATGTCAACGCCATAACCCAATCCATACGTCTCTTGTTTATCCGTTATGATGTTGGCAACAAAGCCTTGTGGATTTGAATTCGTGCTGACACGTTTATTAAATGCTTTTAGAAAAACAGATGCCAATCGAGTATGAATTAATTTAGGAGGAAGTCGTTTGAGAACTATATGAATTTTATTTTTTGGTCTTACATATTCTGTCACTATTTCCAGGCAAATTTTTCGGATCGAATCAAATGGCAATCCTTGCAGATCTAATACTCTAATGAGAGAAAGAAAATACGAACTAAAATCAAGCCGTTTGTCTATTGGGTTTCGCGAAGTGGCTGCAAAGTGCGTGTCAACAGAAATGATTTCAAATTGGTGATCGACTTTTGCAATCATGGTAGCAGAACGATCCGGAAAATGTCTCCTGATGGTGGTTACAAAATATTTTCGATAGTTGTTCATTCGTTTTTAGTAGTCAACATATCCTTATGCAGGATGACGGTAATAAATACAGTCTCTAAATTTATCTGGTTTATGAACATTGTCAATACTTTCATGTTTTGAGGTTGATGAGCATCTAATCCGAATCACTCAAGATCTAAAGCCTTCTCCTATTGCGTTGGTTCACTATCCACAATTTTTTGGATCTCATGAATGCGATCTTCCAATTCATTAATACTGAACTTTAGTTTTTGTTGAATTTCAATTTTCTCTTTCCCATCGGTGATGAGTTCCTGAAGTTGCATCAATCCTTGCACCCTGCAAAATGGCCCACGTAATAAATGAGCATTGTAGAATGCATGGTCACGCAGTTTTTTATTTTGTTCTTCCAGTTTTTGTGTCCGTTCTAACACTTTACTCTCCAGGCTCCTATTCAATGCATCGAGTTCTCCTTTTTGTTTTTCGATCATCATGTGCGATGTATTGATTCTCTCAATGTATTTTCCAATGGAAAGAATCATGTAGAATGTTATCAGGTTGAATAGAAGCCAATATAAAATACCATCCAGCACGTAATAGGTGTGCTGGATTAATGCCTTCGGTTGATCTTGATCGGTTTCAAAAAAAAGAAGGATGTCTAACACAAACACCATCGCCAAAAAATTAATAGCAATGAAAAACCAAAACATAAAAGGTTCTTCGCGCTGAGAGAACATAAGATGAATGAGCACAGAATGAAAAATAATTCCGATCGGAAAGGCGAGATAATAATCGGCCGGTGTTTGAAGAATCTTAATGGGGATAAGATGAAGCAATAAAGGCCACATGATGATAAATAGCACTCGACTCGTTGTTGTCCACTTTATTTTATTGAGCCAAAGGCACAGAATACAAATACCAATGACAATAGGAACAATGAATTGATCGAAACGTAAATCTTGTATGGGCTGAAGGTAGGATCGAAGGTCAAACAACATAAAGATGAAGTAGACCGTGGGCAGTGCAAGAAATACAATATTTGAAAACGCAATCCGTCTGCCAATATCGTTTTCCGATTCCAGGCTGACACCTAAAATACTTAAATTAAAAAGCCACTTAATCTTCATAGAAAACCATGTATTGAAAGGTGATACAAGGTATTCACAAATGTATTAGTATGGAATTATATACCTTTACTTTTATTCATATGTTCCGATAAGGATTGCTCAATGTGTTAGCGGAACGCGAAAGCATACAATGTTCACTTGGTGTAGAAGGCCTACTTAACAACAGCAAATTTTAAAGGTAAAGTTCCCACTCGTTTAATCTCTTTTCTTGCTTCGAGATCAAGCTTTACCCACTCCATATTCCATTCGATAGATCCCTCAAACTTTATTTTATTCTTTTTAAAATCTTCCAACACGGCTTTTAAAATTTCCGTATGTGTCAACTCACCTTTTGTTTTGAGGATATTGAGAAGAGACTTCTTCAATACATCGTATTTCTCTTTATCCATACTGAAGGCCTTCTTGCCTGCAGGATGTTGGAGTTGAATTTTTTGTTCCATAACTTTTACTTTCTAAGGTATTGAAACTTTTCTTCGCCCAGGAGTTAACGAAATTAAAGTCATAATGGAATGGGTTGTAGTACGGTCTGTTCCCATTTACTATATTTTTCTTTCAGCGTATTAAAAATGTTTTGACACTTTTCTTTAACATCATTGGACTCTTTTGGGTCAGCCGCTACATCAAATAAATATTCACCTTTTTCATCTTTCAAATATTTCCAATTCCCATCCCTGACGGCCTTTTGTTTGTTGCGCTGAAATGTACGCCAATAAAATGTTCGTTCTACGTTTGTTTCCCTCCCAATTAAAATTGGCATTAAGTCTAAACCATCTAACGTAAAGTCGGGATGGACTTTTGCACCTGCTGCTGCTAAGATAGTTGCCGTCCAGTCCATGGTAATAGCCACCTGTTGTGTAATGAAGCCTGCGTTAATCTTGCCAGTCCATCTTACAAATGCTGGTACTCTTATCCCTCCTTCCCACAATGTGCCTTTGGCTTTTGTAAGACCTCCGTTATCTGAATATCGTTCACCTCCATTGTCGTTGGTAAAAATTATAATTGTTTGATTGGCTAATTGCTCGTCATCCAATGCCTTCATTATACTTCCTACACCGTTATCAAGACTTTTCATCATTGCAGCATAAACAGATGGAGAGCCACCGGCTCTGAAATCAACAGAATCGGCATACGGTTTATCAGTTGATCCTTGCCATGGCCAATGGGGTGCGTTATAGGTAACGGCTAGAAAAAAAGGTTTGCTATGTTTCTCTTTAATAAAATCAATTGCTTTTTGTGAGAACAAATCTGTAAGGTAGCCCTCCGGATACACAAGGGAATCATTTTCATAAAGGTCGTGTTTCTGGCCATACCCTTTATGAGAAATATAATCAGCTGCTCCACTATGGAAACCAAAAAAATAATCAAACCCGTTTTTAACTGGACTATGTTTTGGGAGAGAACCCAAATGCCATTTTCCTATCAATGCTGTTTGATACCCTGCGGCTTTCATTAATGTCGCTATAGAGGGAACTTCAGGAGTCAAACCGAAAGTAGTATCACTTTTGTTGCCGGTAAGTGGCTCGATTAATCCGACAGGAGTTCGTGCAGGATAACGTCCTGTCATGAATGCGGCTCGAGTCGGTGTGCAGAGAGGGCCTGCAGAATAAGCATTTACAAATTTAATTCCTTGTGAAGCAAGTTTATCCAAATTGGGCGTAGAGTATTCTTTACGTTCATACCCACTCAAATCTCCATAACCCATGTCGTCAGTCATTATGTAAATAATATTGGGATGTTGAGATTGCGCGTTTGAATAAAAAAGAAGTGCCAGCGCAAGGCATGGTAAACTCTTTTTTAGATAACAACTTTTAATGCAAAACATAAGTGGCTTTTTAGTTTGAAATAGTACAGATGAAAAGTGCGTAGTCAATGAATTTAACAACTTAAATTTTTCTGATCGATAGACTTATTCAAGCTGAACGCTTGAAACTACTTCTTACAGCATCCCGCAGAATATCAAAAACATCAATACAATAAATGTAAACTTAATTTAGGACGTGACAATCATAAGTGTACAAGCGGTGTGTTCGTGCGAGGATCGTTACTTTGTTCTTTTAAATTATTTCGCTATTTGCTTAAACAATCCCATGTTCGTTTCAATGTCATCCTCGGCTGATCCAAATAAAATGTAATAACTGCCCTCGGAAAAAAGGATGACCTGGTAGAGTGTATTGATTGTTCCGCTTTTTGAATCATTTCCTTTCGTTTCAATTTCGTACCCACGAAGTCCATCTATTTTTATTTCGTTCATTTTATTTTCACTGGTTTGAATTCGATATGGCATGCGTCTAAGTCGATTCAGTGCAAAAAGTTTTTCATCATCTGTTTCAATTTCAGAAAACGCTTGCCCCACAATGAATGTAGTCTTATCATTTGACCTGGTGGGAACTTTGCCATCAACCGTATAGAGCAGCATTCCGGACATGAGTCTCGCAAATTTGAACTTGGTGTTACTAGCATCGATTTTGAATGGCACTGCGCTGAGTGGATCACTCATAGTTGCAGGATCATACACTACTGAGTAAAGTGCTTTCACTATAGCATCATCCAACTCCTTAAATTTTTTTGGATACATTCCCGTAATGATGAACGTTGACTTCACATCGCCAAAAGTTAAAATGTATTTCACAAAGGGCATATCATAAGCATTTTGTTCAGTGGTGATGAAATATCCTTCCATACCATTTATGCGAATCGCTTCTTTATTTTTGAGTGTTATGCCTTGTGTGTTCAGATCGCGTTCGTTGAAGCCTCGCGTTGTTTCTGAAAAAAGACCGGGTATCTCCGCCACCATGATCGATGCATTTGTTTCTTTCTGCTGAAATCCCTGGAAGCCTTGAGCCTCAGTAAAATCTGCTGGTGGTATTAAAGTAATAGGAGTTCCGGCAACTGTTTGGTGATTTGGGCTTCGCTTGTTTTGATATTCTTTTTGAGCGAGAAGGGCTGATGAGAAAATTAACAGAAGAGAAATCAAGATTAATCTAAGCATATCGGTAAGCGGTAAGTCTAACTAAATATTATTTTCATCACTCAAAGAATCATCATTCTCAATAGAGTCTTCTTGCTCACGTACAAAATTGATTTCTGTTTTTTGAAATTCATCCTTTAGTAGAATAAGAGAACCTACGGTTAATACTAGTGCTCCAGCAGTAATCAAAATGGCATTCATCAACCCTCCATATTGCTCAATAAGTCCTGAATCGATCATCGTTTCTGGGTCCGTAAAATACATGCCCATAAAAGCAACGAAATTATTCACGAAATGAATCAGAATACATAACATTAAGTTGCGTGTTTTGTAGTACACCCAACCTGAAAAAATTCCGATCACTAATGCCGCAATAAATTGCCAGGGATTCAAATGTACAATTCCAAAAAGTATACTGGATATTAATATCGACTTTAAAGGAGAATACTTTTTCAAAAGTCCATCCAGAACAATACCTCTGAAAATCAACTCTTCTAAAATGGGAGCTGCAATAACGATGGTCATAAATGAAAATATTCCAGTTTGACTCGAAAGTTCCAGAAATAACTTTTTCATAAAGTCGGGCATCGGTATAAAGCTTACGATTGGAGACACAACACCGGTTTGAAGTCCCAATATCGCAATGGAAATCAATGCAATGATTTTTGCCGAACTGCCACCAAAACTATAGACACTTTCTCCAGACCTTTTTCTTCGGATGCGATCAACAATCCAAAAAGAAATACCCATGGACAAAACATAGTAGATGAACATCGAGATTTCTTTGCCCACTACATCGTTAAGCACCATGTTAACCGGCACAACCACGACCATTGTGAGTATTAGTATTCCGACAATTCCAAAACCTTCGGAAATGCTCGGATAATTTCTAAATGTTGGATCGGTCATTTATTTAAAGTTTAACGTTGTGCAGTTAATGGATGTCAGTTCTTTGTTGGTGAAGAACACCAACAAAGGCATAAGCAGTCAGCAATGAAGGCACAGCTCAATTTATAGAACATTATCGTGAGGTTGCTAGTCTTTTATCAATCCAAGATAATCCAACTCTACAGTTCTCTTTAAGCGATTTAATTTCATCATTTTTAGAGAGATCAATTATTGACAATGCAGATGTAAGGCAAGACTTAGCTTTTTTCAATTCTGCTTTTGAAGAAGTTTTTTTATTTAAAACACCAACAGCATAATTGAAATTTTCTGTTATCAACTGGTTTGGATTATTCTTGTTATACCTGTAGGAATGATTCGCAATTCGAAGTGCTTGATCTTCATCACTCATTTTTAATAACATTTCAATTGAGTCCTTGTAGTTTAAATAAGGCATCCTTTTAATAGTTAGGTCAATAACGTTTAGGCTTTTTGTAAATGCATTAATTTCTATTGGATGATTTTCAAATTGAAAAATCGGATCAGCTGGAAGATGGTCATTTAAAAAAATACTTGGATGACCCAAAAAATAATCAGTTTCAAGACGTTTAACAAAGTGAGACTGAGTTGAGGTCTCTGCATCTAAAGCTGTGGTAGACCAGAATAAATCACATAATACCCATGAAGAATCCAAGTAGACAGCGTTCCATGCATGATTGGCTTCCTGAAATACGTCACCAATAACATAGCTTGGGTACTTTACATATCCAGTTACTTTGAAACTTTCTATACTCGCTATCTTACAAAACTCATCAACAATATTTGAATATTCTTCACAAAGACCCTTTCGTTCAACAATTGATTCCTCAGTTGTTAAAGGATCTCCTCCATTAAAGAAACGAATAGAATCTGGCTTCATATTATAATAGGACCAAAGAAGAAGCATTTGCAATTGTTCCTTCCTGTTTGACGTGATTGGGATAATCTCCTTGGCTAGATCTCTTATCCCAGAAATATTTACCTTTTGAATTTTAGTGAATTTATCCGAAGTCGTTATATCAACATTTTGCATTGTGTCAGCGTAGGATATTTCGAAATGAAACTGATCACGTAAGAACTTAACTGCTTTTTTGTCATTAAGCTTAACACATTTTCTAAATAGTCTAATTGCAGTCTCATTATCTCCAAGTTGATAATTAATTGATCCCAAATTGTACAATGCGTCTTTATGATTTGGATCTAACTCAAGTACTTTTTGAAATTCAGCTAGCGCCTTAAATGTTTCCTTATTTTCATTTAGTTTTATAGCATTCTTATAAATTAAAGTGACTTGTTGATTGTCTTGCGCTATTGCTTCAAAGGCAAGTAAAGAAATGAGAAATAACAGGCGGTATTCTTTCATTTTTAAAGATCGATGCTAAGGAGTTTCTTCTTTAAGGCAAAAGTAATTTATAAATAACTTCTAAACTGACGTTACTTTCTGGTTGGATATGATAGGCCCTGTCAATGTACTTTTAAATAGGCTTACAGATTTTATGTCAAGATAATTCAGAACATATTTATCGCAAACAGAAAAGCATCCCAATCGGAATGCTTTTCTCTATTCAGCTAAAGATGTTCTACACATCCATCGAATCATAAACAATTACCTTCTCCCATAAGTGAGAACAATCGGCAATAAACTTTTGGTGGATGGGGTGATCCTGGTAGACTTTCTGTCCATCAAGATCATCGAATAACATCAGCTCGGATGCGCTGTAACTGTTGTCCACCACGGGGCGTACCTCTGTTGAGGCGGGCACACCAATGTTAATCTTGCGGATGGTTTCAATCTTGGCGAGTGTGCGCAAGCCTGCAATGAGTTTTTCTAAGTCTTCTTTAGAGCCCGGGTTCTTCAACCAGAAGAACACGTGATGGGCAAGTTGTTTTTTTTCTTTTGTATCCATAGTTGTGAGTGACATTCCTGATGCGGCTCCTGCTGTTAACATAGCTGCTGTGGCGAGAAAGGTTCTGCGGTTTTGTTCCATTGAACTAGATGTTAGTAGTTAGACTTTAGATGTTAGACTTAAAACTCCGAAATTTCAATAAGTGTATTTAAAGTCCCTCTCTTCCGTACTTAGCTATGCACATATCTTTTGAGCTAAATTCCATCCAATGTATATACCGTCAAATTGATTGAGTCCTATTCTCATGGTTTTGTTTCCAGGCTTGGCTTCGCTATCGTAACCTTTCCATCCTCCCATGCGGGCAATGACCCAAGCTGCCCATGCGATGGTGCCTTCTTTAAATCTATTTTTCTGTTTTTCTGTTTTTCCTTCGTATCGACTTACCAATGCTTTTAAAACAATAATCTGTTCTTGCGTAAAACTAATCTCAGCACTTTTTTCTGATTCATTCTCTCTGCCTTGACTAAGCTGATTTATTTTGAAGGCAATTTGTAAGCCCATCAGACAAAGATTTTTCAATCCCTTTCCTGATTCCACTTCACTGGCTTCCATGTTCAGGCCTTTACTTTTGAGTGTGCCAAAGAGTAATTCAATTTGCCATCGCATGGCGTACCATGAAATAATCTGTTGTGCATCTTCTGCTGCGTTCACACTATGGGTGGTGAGCAATCGCCAGCAGATAGGTTTTTCACCCGATGGCACGTGTGCCTGTTTTTCTCTCGCCTCCACAGCGTACAACTCTACATAGCCGGGCAAGGTGTTGTCTTTTTTCAATATCCCATTCGGCCTTTTGATTTTCACTTTCCGATAC
>JANODK010000144.1:0-7232 GCA_031412655.1 Chryseolinea sp. | reverse complement strand
ATTTCTAAGGAAATTTGAGTTGCGCATTTTTTTTCACGCAACGCAATTTTGATAAATCAAAAATACAGCATCATTGACCTTTTGACAAATCCTTCACAATCATTTTGTTATCCTACCTTTTTTAAAAGCGATTTCCCTGGGTTAAAGGTATTTCCTGTTTTTAGAACAACATAAAATACCTACCTTCATCACATTAAAATAAATACAATGAAAAAATATTTCTCCTTTCTTCTGATCACAACCATATTCGTTTCATGTCAACAGAAAAAGAATGATGCGCAATCAGACGCAGACTCCACCACTCAGTCTTCCACAGAAATCGTTTCAGATGGTCCTGTTTTAACGGAACAACAAAAAGCAGACGGTTGGAAATTTTTGTTCGATGGAAAATCAATGGAGGGTTGGAGAACTTTCAAAGGAAAAGAAAATAACACATGGGAAGTAATCGATGGCACCTTACACTGCAAACCTTTTATTGATGGTCAAACTGAAAAGCGTGCCGACATCATGACCATTGATCAATATGAAAACTTTGAGCTGATGTTCGATTGGAAAATATCAGGACAAGGAAACAGCGGAGTAATCTATCGCGCTTCAGAAGAATTCGATGAGCCTTATGCTTCTGGTCCCGAGTATCAGGTGATTGATGATGAAGGTTACCCTGGTGATTTAACAAACCTTCAATTTTCAGGAGCAAGCTACGGCATGTATGCCCCAAGTGCTAAAACGGTAAAACCCGTTGGCGAGTGGAATGAAAGTAAGCTCATCGTAAACAATAACCATGTAGAACATTGGCTTAACGGAACAAAAGTGGTTGAGTATGAATTTCAATCAGTCGAATGGAAAAAACTTGTAGCGACAGGCAAATGGAAAGACTTCCCGAATTATGGTCTCACAAAGAAAGGTCATATCGACTTGCAAGATCATAGTAATGAAGTGTGGTTTAAGAATATTTTGATTAAGGTGATTTAACTATTCCATCTGGAAGCTTAACATCCTCCCTTTATTCCGCAAACGTTAACTAACTCCCTACAAAGTTCTGCATCAAGCCTGAAAACATGCCTGACGTATGGTTGTTGCGGTGGTCTCCGGTTTTGTCAGTAATTAACTGTACCTTTGCGGCTTACATAATATCATTTAATGAAATCTTTTGAATCATTAGGCCTGTCCAAAGGTCTTGTTGAGTCGGTTCTAAAAATCGGCTTCGAAACGCCCACGCCCATACAGGAAAAAGCCATACCTGTTTTATTGAAGGGGAATCGTGACTTTGTTGGCCTTGCACAAACCGGAACCGGTAAAACTGCTGCCTTCGGATTGCCCCTTTTAGACTTGGTTGACGACTCTAGTCGCGACACCCAAGCTCTAGTACTTGCCCCAACGCGCGAACTTTGTCTGCAGATTGCGAGCGACCTTGAGAACTTTACTGAAAAGTTAAAGCACATCAACATTACTGCTGTTTATGGAGGATCGAGCATTACTGATCAGATCAGAAAAATCAAGAAAGGCTCACAAATTATTGTGGCCACTCCAGGTCGTTTAATTGACTTGATCGATCGCAAAGCCATTTCTTTAGGCACCATTAAGTTTGTGGTGTTAGATGAGGCTGACGAAATGTTAAACATGGGTTTTAAAGAAGACATCGATAAAATTCTTTCATACACTCCCGATACTAAAAACACTTGGTTGTTCTCGGCTACGATGCCACGCGAAGTACGCGCCATCATGAAGAACTACATGGAAGATCCATTCGAACTTCAGGTAGGTGAACAAAACACGGGTAACGTTAACATTGAACATACCTACGTTATCGTTCAGGATAAAGACAAATACCTTGCACTAAAAAGAATCCTTGATTACAACCCGGATATTTTTGGTTTGATTTTTTGTCGCACCCGTATCGACACACAGCGCATTGCTGAGATGTTGATGAAAGACGGTTACAATGCTGATGCACTTCACGGTGACCTTACTCAGCAACAACGTGATCGCGTAATGAATAAATTCCGTACACGTGGATTGCAAATCTTAGTAGCAACGGATGTGGCTGCGCGTGGTATTGATGTGGATAACATCACACACGTAATTCACTTAAACATTCCGGATGAATTGGAATTCTACACGCATAGAAGCGGTCGTACTGCACGTGCTGGTAAGACTGGTGTTTCGATTGCCATGATCTCCAAGCGTGAGTTGGGAAGAGTGAAGCAGTTGGAAAAATCATTGAAGGCAACCTTCAAAAAATTAACGATACCAACCGGACCAGAAGTTTGTCAAAAACAATTGCTGGCGTTAATGCATAAAGTTCACGAAGTAAAAGTGAATGATGATGAGATTGCGGAATTCCTTCCAGCAGTTGAAGCAGCATTGAAAGATTTAACAAAATCAGAGTTGATCAAACGTTTTGCTTCTATCGAATTCAATCGCTTTTTAGATTATTACCGCAATGCTCCTGATCTGAATGTAGACGGAAGCGGAAGACGTGATAGTTCTACGGATAGCTATTCAAGTGGCAACCGATTCTTCATCAACTTAGGTAAGATGGATGGATTGGAAGTTCCTGAAATGCTTCAGTTCATACAAGAATCATGTCGTGTTGATAGACGCTTCATTGGTAAAGTTGAATTAAAAGGAGCATTCTCTTTCTTCGAAGTAGAAAAAGAGCAGGCAGAAGCAATCTTCAATGGCTTTAAAGGTGTTGAATACAAAGGTCGTCAGGTACGTGTTGAAGTTACAGAAGGACGATCACACGGTGGCAGCTCAAGAGGCGAATCACGTGGTGAATCATCCGGTCGCGATTACAAACGTAGTGGCTCATCATCGTCATCTTCTTCAAGAGGTAGCAGAGATGGTGGTGGTGGATACACCAAACGTCCCCGCACAAGCGGAGGATATGGTGGTGGTGGCGATGCAAAGAAAAAGCGTTGGTAAAAAGTGGCTTACGTCATTGCGATCCCGTCTCGGGAGAAGCAATCCCCCGGTACGAAGTGCGCATTTCATAGCTTGGAGATTGCTTCGTCAGCAATTTCTTTCAAGCAGAAAGAAAGCTTTCTCGCAATGACGATAAGAGTTATACAAAATCCCATCTGGTTCAGATGGGATTTTTTTTGTCTAATCATCATTACTGATTGGAGGATCAAACTATTATGGTCTCCTTCAGATTTCATGTTATTTAAGTTTCCAGAAAAATTATATATCATTGCACCAGTATTGGTTCTCGGCATGTGTCGGGATTAAAAGGGAATTCGGTGTAAATCCGAAACAGTTCCCGCTACTGTAAGTGTTCTCAAAAGGTTTGTCCCCATCTTTAGTCACTGTCCCGCGCCTCGCGGGATGGGAAGACCGACAAATCAACACAAGTCAGGAGACCTGCCAACACAATTGAAAATGCTCTCACCTCGGGAAAAAGGTAATGGCAAATTGATTTTATTCTTTTAACGTTTTCAGATGTTGATCACACTGGTATTCCGTCTAAGCGGGATTGGTCTTTGTGTTCTTGCATCACTTTCAGTTTATGCACAGCAGAGCAAAGACTCTGTTACGCAACTTCATGAAGTGATTGTAGAACAAAGCCGTCTGGGTAATTACGCAATCAGCAAATACACAATTCGTGTGGATAGCATGACGCGTGCGTTGGCATCATCTGGAAGTCTTGCCGATCTGTTACGTAAATATGGTTACGGACATGTACGCGGCTATGGACCAGGCGGGTTAGCAACTGCATCCTTCAGAGGCACTGGAAGCAGTCATACAAGTGTACTATGGAATGGAATTAACATACTAAGTCCTTTATCAGGACAATTGGATTTATCTCTTGTACCTGTTGGTTTCATTGATGATGCATCCATTCAAACAGGCGGCACAACCAGTCTCTATGGAAATGGATCAATCGGTGGTACTATTCTTCTTTACAGTAAAGCCCATTTCAATGAAGGCTTAACACTAAAGACGTTTGCAAGTGTAGGATCATTCGGAAGTTATTACCAGGATGCTGCAATAACCTGGAGCGGGAAGAAATTTATTTCATCAACCAAATTTTTTACGAATCAATCCGACAACGATTTTACATTTACCAATACGAATACATCTCAGAAAGAGCGAAGAGATCACTCGGCTACAAAACAATACGGCATTCTTCAACAACACTACTGGCACCCTGCTGAAAATCATTTACTCACGCTCAAACTTTGGTGGCAAGAGAATACATACGAAGTTCCCAATCCTACTACTGTTCCAAAAAAAGCTGAAGCCATTGAACAGAATACATTCTGGAGAATGCTGGGTGGATGGAATTACACCACCCAAAATTTTGAATTAAATTATCAAGGTGCCTTTATAAATCATGACCTTGCGTACCATCCTTCCAAAAATTTTGTTTCGCTAAGCACGTTCAATACATTGATTAATAATCTTGAAGGTAATTTTATCCTAAAGAAAAATATTAATCTCTCTTCAGGCATTAACTACACATGGGAACAAGGGAAAGTAGAAGAGTTTGGCAATGATGTTCCCATTCGAAATCGAATCGCTTTTTTCAGCGCATTAAAGTGGAAACCTTTTAGCCAATGGGAATTTGCATTGGCCATGCGCGAGGAACTAGTCAATGGAGAAGCAGCTCCTTTCGCCCCTTCTGTAACCGTCAAAACAATTTTAATGGAAGGTCTTCAAGTATACGGGACACTTTCACGCAATTATCGTCTTGCAACCTTTAACGATTTGTATTGGAAAGGTGGCGATGCAACAGGTAATCCTCAATTAAAATCAGAGTTATCTAATAGTGGTGAAGTCGGATTGAAATTTTCCAAATCGAATCTCAAAAACACAAAATCAATTTTACTCTCGGCCGCTGTATTTAGTAATGATGTTGATGATTGGATTTTATGGTACCAGGATATAGTATGGTCTCCTTTGAATATTAAAAAAGTCTGGTCACGTGGAGTTGAAGTTCAGGGTGCTGGTCATATCGCATTAGGATCAATGAGCATTGAATTGTCCACTCAATACAGCTTTACTCTTGCAACAAACAAAAGTATCTACACCAACACGAGTATCAACGAAATCAATAAGCAATTGCCGTATACACCTTTTCATGAATTAAGCATTACAGCCCGATGCATTTACAAGGGATTCCATCTCAATGTTGTGAACAGCCTTACAGGGAAACAATACACTACCACGGATAATGATGAATTCCATTCTCTAAAAGCATTTGACCTTACTAACATATCGTTAAGCAAACCACTTCATTTTAAGACCCTATATATCACATTGAATGGAGAAGTGAATAACGTGTTCAATATTGAATATCGATACAGACCAGGTTATCCAATGCTTGGAATAAATTTTAAAACCGGAGTGACAATCAATTTTAACAAACCAAATTCATTATGAAGTTGAAACTTAATTTTCTAAGAAAGTTTACTGTGTTGGCAGTGATGGCCAGCATGATCTTTATTCAATCATGTACCAATGATCCAGAATCTCTAAAACCAGGGGAGTCCGGTTTTTTTATTGTCAACGAGGGTGCATTCAATGGGAGTAACACTTCGCTTTCCTACTATGATCGAAAAACTGACGCGGTAACAAACAACATCATCTTCACACTCGGGCATCCTCTGGGAGATCAATCTCAATCCATGAGTGTGTTTGAAGGTAAAGGATACATCGTTGTTCAAAACTCATCTAAAATTGAAGTCATTGATGTAAATAATTTCACACTACTTACTACGATCACGGAAGGGTTACCAAGTCCCCGATATTTTTTAGGTATATCTTCTTCCAAAGCGTATGTATCTGATTGGGGTTCGAATGGAGTTACAGGAACAGTAAAAGTAATTGATCTCACTACGAACGAAGTAACCAAAACAATTTCAACCGGTGTGGGCACGAATAAAATGTTACAAGTGGGCACTCTCGTTTATGTAACGAATGCGGGAGGATTCGACAACGAAAACTTCGTATCCGTTAAGGACAATACTGTCAAGGTAATTGATACGAATACAGATGAGGTGATTGCAACCATTACTACCGGAGACAATCCAAACAGCTTACAACAGGATAAGGACGGCAACATCTGGGTAACTTCAAGTGGCGCTACGGAGTACGATGAGGACTATAACATTGATGAAGAAAAAAGCACCAAGGGGTCAATCAGTAAAATCAACTCAAGCAACACAGAAATTTTACGTCTTACGGTAGAGAATTTTACATTCAGTAATGCAAGCAACCTATGCATCTCAAATGATGGAACTAATCTATACTATAACTATGACGATGCGGTTTACAAATTATCGACATCAGCAACATCGTTACCTACCAGTGCATTTAAATCAAAAGGTTATTACGGGCTATCGATAGATCCTTTTAACGGCAACATCATTGGATGCGAAGCACCTAACTTTAGTTCAGCCGGAAATATTGATGTGTATGATGAGGCTGGAACATTACTCAAAACCAAGGCAGTAGGTATTGCACCAAATGGATGTGCTTTTAAATAATCAACAAATCAAATTGATGAAACAACAAATCAATCCTCGTCCATTTATACTTGCCGCATTTATTTTGGCTGCGGGTATGTTCAGACTTGCAAACTCTGGTGGATTCCTTCCAACCTTCTTCAATCTTACTCCACTTGGAGCAATGGCGATGTTTGGCGGATGTTATTACCAGGACAAGTGGAAAGCTTATCTCGTTCCATTGCTTACGCTGTGGCTCACTGACATTATCATCAACCGCTTTCTGGTTTTTAATGAATGGGTATTTTTCTACGATGGCTTCTCGTGGGTTTACGCAAGCTTTGCTCTGATGGTGCTCATCGGACAATACATTAAAAAAGTATCAATCAAGAGTGTGGTCTTATCAGCGACAGCTTGTGCATTCGTTCATTGGCTTGTGTCAGATATGGGCGTGTGGATTGGTGGCGGAACAGATATTACTACTGGTTTACCCTTTACACGCGACTGGCACGGACTTATGATGTGTTATTATCTCGCATTACCTTATCTGCAAAAGGTATTGATCGGGAACCTGGTATTCGGAGCGCTCCTGTTTGGAAGCTTCGAATTTGTACAACTGAAGTTTCCTTTTCTTAAACTTCAGGTGAGTGAGTAAGTGGACCAAAGTAATCCTGATCATTTCAGGATTACTTTTTTAGTCTACGTATCAAAATCTTAAATCGCAAATCACTCATCACAAATCAAAATGAAAGCCTGCTCCTTCCTTCCTGCTGCTACTAA
>JANODK010000143.1:0-2053 GCA_031412655.1 Chryseolinea sp. | reverse complement strand
AAATCTGTAATTTTAAACTCAATTGGCAGATTCAAGCAAAGTATTAATGACATTAATAATACTCCACCAATAACTAATATAATAGCTGAGTCGTTCACCTCTAAAATGGCTAGTGTCGCAATACCTCCTACACCCAACCACATACCTGCTAATATACCTAACATGAAGATAACTCCAAGGTTAGTAGAGGCTTCTTTTATAGCACTGACAGTAAAAATGGCCAGATTACAATTCAAGCTTAAAAAAATGATTATTGTTAGATATTTGGCTGTTCGTGACTTAAATTCTGACAAAAATATATCTTTTTCAATTAGTACAGATCCCAAGGTCATGAGACACAAAAAAATAGTAACGAAAAAGCTGACTGATATATATTCCGCATCTACTGAACAATTAATCAATGTAAGAATTACACTCCAAGTCAATAGTGTAAGGAATATGACTACCATTACTTGTATAAGTAACCCAGTTATTATGGGATTAAGAAATAATCCTGAATCTTTTTTATAATTTTTGTAGCGTTCTGAAATAGATACTCTATTGTAGACGTACCACCGCAAGGCTTGGGGAAAGAAAAACACCCAGTATAACAATCGCAAGTAATCGAGTGGTTTTGATAATGAAAGAGGTCGCTTTAATTTAGGAGCTAAGTTTAAACGGGGAACGTCGGTGTTGTGATCGCTCATTTTACATCCTCCATATATCGCGCATAATTTTGATAGCACAACTGCATCAGTCGTCGTGGATGACCACCACTTTTTTGTACTAGCTGGCTGATTTCCTCGTCAGTAAAACGCACCGAAGTCATAGCAAGACGATTTTCAATAAAGGCACGGGCAATAGTTGCATCCCAAGGTTTAATATTTTCTTGTTGAAAAACACCTGAAAACGGAGATGTTTTCACTTCATCCTGACTGTCATTAAAGAGTCTATCTAGGGGTTCGGTAGCCGCTACAATCAATTTCAAAGATGCCTCTTGCCTATCAGCTAAACCCCGCAAGTGATCTCTCAATTGACGGGTAAAACCTTCCCAAGTCATCCTTCCGATATTATCTATAGCCAGCAGCACTCTATAATTTTTCAAAGCACGAGTGAACATATATCCATTGCTTTTAGGGATGCCAACTTCTTCGCACAAAGCTGTGTAGAAGTCATCTTCATCTCGGACTCCATTTAGGTCTAAGTAAATTGGCTGGCGTGGCGATAATAGGAGATTTTCAGCCTGTTGACAAATAGCCCATAGCAGAGAAGACTTCCCGATACCTTCTTCTCCTATTAAAGCTACACTGCCGTTGTTGTTAAGAACCTCGAATACTTGCTTAATTTCCCGCTCTCTGCCGAAAAACAGTTGCGGATAGTCAATTCTTCCAGTTTTAGGAATAAAAGGGTTAGAGGAAATAACAGGGGTGCGATCGCCTGTACTGAATGCACTCCCTTGACTTGATCGCCATTTTTCATACTGCGGTTTCAGCCAATCTAGAAATTCAGCATCTTTCTCCTCACTCCTCATGTATTTATGACCCAAAAAACCTTCCCGGTTTTCTTTTGGACAGCAACGCTTGTTGTATATCTTCCGTATTTGCCGTTCAACAGTCTCAAGGTTGCTTGGAATATCAGAATTTATGTCTTTGAGCGCTCCCTCTGCAACCTCTTTGTTACTCTTGAACGTATTTTCATCGGGAAACTTAGCCAGAAGAATAGCTGTCTCTGTCCGGCTCAAATCATAATCAGTAACTATCTTTAATATTAAAAAGCTTTGCCATAACTTCGCACTCCCTGTCATCCCAACCCCTCTCAGAACTAGGTGTCTCTCTTGTTGAGCTTACCATAACTAGCGCGTAAAGAGAATATCTTTCCGGTTTCTCAAAACATAGGAAAAAATTTTCCGGTTATTTTTATGATACCGGAAAATTTTTTCTGGGACTTTTTTGAAAGTAGCTTATAAGCTGTTATTTAGTGGTAAGCCTTCCACCGCAAACTTTGAAAAAGCCAGGAGATAAATATGACACAACTAATTGAGTACATCCAGACAGCTAAAGAATTTGCTGATGCT
>JANODK010000142.1:0-2417 GCA_031412655.1 Chryseolinea sp. | reverse complement strand
CTGAGGAGCTTAAAACGGTCGCGAGCGATCTACGTATCATTAGCTGTCATTTGGGTAATGGCGCTAGTGTCTGCGCTATTGAGCGCGGGTCTTCAATTGACACATCTATGGGCATGACTTCTCTTGAAGGTCTTGTAATGGGCACGCGTTCGGGTGATGTCGATCCGGGCGTCTTTGCTTATCTAAACCATACATTAGGTTTAACTGTGCAAGAGATTGAAACCGCGCTTTACAATAAAAGCGGCTTACTGGCGCTTTCCGGCTTAAGCAATGATATGCGTGATATTGAAAAGAAGGCGGGTGAAGGCAATAAAGACGCGCAATTAGCTATACAAGTTTATGCTTATCGTGTACGCAAATATATAGGGTCGTATGCAGCAGCTATGGGTGGTGTTGATGTCATTGCCTTTACCGGTGGCATAGGCGAAAACTCGGCTTCAATGCGTAAACGTATCTGTGAGCGGTTAGATTATTTAGGTTTGAGCTTTGACGATGATAAAAATGCCAATTTTAAATTAACGGACTTTAATGCATTACAAATCCAACAGGAAAACTCGCGTATTCGCGTGATTGTTACCCAAACACGCGAGCAGTGGATGCTCGCGCAAGAAACCGCGCATGTTTTAGAATCAAAAAATCAAGCTATTAAAGTACAGCTAAGTATTCCGATTGCAGTGTCAGCCCATCATGTTCATTTGACTGAAGAGGCTGTAGAGCTACTTTTTGGTAAGGGATATAAACTCAAAATTCGCAATAAGCTCAGTCAACCTGGATTTTGGGCAGCGGAAGAGACGGTCGACGTTAGTAGTCCTCAAGGTGCAATTAAGGGCATGAGAATTTTAGGCCCATGCCGTAAAGCTAATCAAACGGAGATCACTGAAACGGAAGCCTACAAATTGGGCTTGGATGTGCCAGTACGCCTGTCGGGCGACACTAAGGGAACGCCAATAGTGACTCTAAAGGGCCCATTCGGTCAAATTCAAACGGAAGGCCTAATTGTCGCCAAACGTCACATTCACATGAATAATGTAGATGCTGAGGCACGCGGATTAAAGCAGGGCGATCAGGTCGAGGTAGAAATTCACAGCGGTGAAAGAGATTTGGTTTTCAGAGATGTTGTTATTCGTGTTGATCCAAATTTTGTAACACAGATGCATATTGATACCGATGAAGCGAATGCTGCTCATATTCAGCATGATGGAATAGGGGATCTAATCATAGTCTCTGATAATGAAGCACATATTACAAAGTATATTTTGTCGACCACGAATATAGAAAAATCATATTCTTTGAAAGAAATAACTGTTACCTGACTTTCTACACTAGTGCATGAGTCTAGGTGTCCGCTGCAATATTTGACCCAGATCAAATACAGAGAATTCATTACAGGCTATTTATACCTAATATTTCATATGGGTTACCGCTCATATGATACCTGAGCCCAATACGAGCATATGCTATTTTTTAACGGGCATATAATAGCGATTAAATAAATGTCGCATCGGTAGATAAAATGCTTTTCTCATGTTCTGCCAGCTATAAAATAGAAAGGGTATCACAGGTTTATAAGTTGATTGTGCTGACGCGCCGCCATCATTTTCCCAACGATTTAAAGCTTTTTGACGCATTTTTTTATCAAATGACTTTTGGTTAGACATGATATGCTCGTAATTTCAGTTGTTATTGCAATACTTGAATCAGCGATGAAGAGTCTACAAGTTGACAGTCTTCATCGGTAAATGAGAAGAAATATATTGTTTTCGGTTGAATAAGATTTTTAATAATAAAATCTTGGCCCATAGTGTGAGCAACACATGTGATAGGAATGATCTTCATAGAAGTGACTTCCAGAGAAACTACAGGTTGATTACTTTTGAACATTTTTCTCTCTGAAAAAACTGTGTAGCATCCAAATTTTCTTTTCATGGTATTCGATACGTTCAGTAAGCATATTGGCCGTCGCTTCATCTTCATATTGAATTGCGACTTTAATACTTTGCTTTGCTTGTACGACTAACTTACGATGATCGCCAAGCAGATCTAAAATCATCTCATCAGAAGATAGACCTTCTTTTGGTTCTTCGATAAAAGTCAAGGCTGCATAGGCTTTGAGACCGCCGGGTGCATATTCGCCTAATGCACGGATCCGTTCTGCAATTCTGTCAGATGCTGAAAAAAGGTTCTCGTATTGCTCTTCAAACATTCCGTGAATTTCTAGAAAATTAGGCCCAGTCACATTCCAGTGATAGTTGTGCGTTTTAAGCATTAGGGTATAAGTATCAGCTAAAAATGACTTTAATGATGTTATTGTGTTCATAATGATGTCTTTCTCAGTCGGTTGCTAGGTTGCAGCATGCTTCTTCTTTTGTAAGAAGAGTACATTGGCTTGAAGTAGTTCGTAGAGCGCGCTTTTTATT
>JANODK010000141.1:0-3801 GCA_031412655.1 Chryseolinea sp. | reverse complement strand
ATCACCGTCATTATCAAAATCTGCATAGGCTGCTCCATTTGAATAGGACGGCAAATTTAATCCCCAAGATTCTGTCTTGTCTTCGAATACAAGATTACCCGTGTTGCGGAAGATGAAGTTTGATTTTTTTACGCCTAACAGCTTCTCCATTTGGCCCAGCCTCTTTTTTCGTTCCTTTAGTTCTTCGCGTTCAAATGAAAAAGCGCTTTGAGAATTGTAATTAATGAAATCAAGATTGGTAACATCCTTCTTGTATCCGTTGGTGATTAGCAAATCCCGGAATCCATCATTATCGAAATCAGCGAATAGGGGACTCCAACTCCAGTCTGTTGCATGAACACCCGCCATTTGCCCAATATCGCTAAAGGTAATCTTACCGTTTGGGTCCGGTCCATTATTAAGTTGAAGCATGTTGCGCACATATTGAGGTTGATAACCATGCGACTGATTCAACTCGAAACGGTCGAAGGCAGGTTTGCCAAACATCATCTTCTGCCTCAGGTTATCATCGGGCATCATATCCAGATTTACGATTTCCGCAAATCCATCATTATTAATATCAGCAACATCAACCCCCATGCTGTTGGCGCTTTGATGCTGAAGCATAGATGCTATTTGATTAGTAAAAGTGCCATCTCGGTTGTTGAGCCAAAGTAAATCGTTCGATTGAAAATCGTTGGCACAGTATACATCAGGCCAACCATCGTTATTGATGTCAGAGATATTTATCCCCAATCCCCAGCCTTCGATGTTTATACCTGCCTCTTTCGATACATTGGAAAACAAAGGCAATTTATTTTCCTGGATGCCCAAATTTTTATAAAGTCTGTCCGTGCTTCTCCCGATTCCATCCTTCCGTTGACCACGGGGTATGTTACGATCAAAATATTCCAATGCATTCGTCAATAAATACATGTCTAAGTCTCCATCTTTATCGTAATCAAAAAACGCAGCTTGTGTTGAATATCCCCTGTCGGCCAGACCAAGCTCTTTCGCCATGTCCTTAAAAAAGGGTATACCATCCTTGCCTAAACCCTGACTTATAAAAAACTGGTTGGGTGAACTACGATCAATTCGCGGATTTATTGTAGATATATAAATGTCCAATAAGCCATCATGATTGATATCCACGAGGGCTACACCAGTCGACCAATACAACGTTTGAATTCCTGCCTCCTCGGTAACATCTTTAAATCGAAAATTTCCTTGGTTAATATAGAGTTTTGAAGGTACCTGACTCCCGGTAAAAAAAATATCTTCAAGGCCATCATTGTTAAAGTCACCAACTCCAACACCAGAACCATTATATATATAGTCAAAATTCAAAACGTTGACACTGTCATTCTCTTCTATAATATTGGCAAAACTAATTCCGGTAGTGGAAGCCTCCATTTTTTCAAAAAGAGGCTTTTGTTCATGGCATCCAAACATGAAAAAGAGAAAAAGGTTAAGCGTAACTAAAATTTGAATCCGTTGGCAACTCATAACTTGCAAAGGATTAGCGGTGCGGATGCTATCACAAAAAGTATTAAACATAGGATACAAATAAGCGAAAGGGCAAGCATAATTGCTTGCCCTTTAATTGACTATTTCATTTCTCTTGACGACATGCAACAATACACTAGTAACCTGGATTTTGCTTCATGTTCGAATTTGCATTAATTTCCAATTGGGGTATCGGTAATGCATACTTGCGATCGTCCCAAGTAAGTGGAGCGGTTGCCACTTTTTCATAATAAGCAGCTTCACTCGCCCCAATCCTCCAGCGACACACATCAAACCACCAATTTCCCTGCTCTCCGAAAAGTTCAACCCACCGTTCGTATTTTAAGGGATCAGTATGCAAAATATCACCAACGGGAGCACTGGTAGTTGCTGTTAAACTAGCATAATCCTTTGGTGAAGAGGAATCAACAGGTAAACCGTACGCGCGTCTTTTCACCTTGTTTATATATTCCAAGGCATTTGCATTATCACCAGTATTCTGGCAAGCTTCAGCATATAGTAAGTATACATCAGCCAATCTAATCCAGGATAAATTCATGGCAATGTTTATACCTGCGCCAGCCCAAACGGAACGATTAGTAAGGGTATATTTTCTAAAACTCCATCCATAAAGTGTCCCGATTACGTCACGTATTCCCTCTCCAAAGTTTTTTCCAATGGCCACTTCTTTATCGTCAACAAATATTGAGTCGACACGGGGTAATTGAGCTGAAACCCATAATCGAGGATCCACAGTTTGATTCGTACGAACCTGTTCTGCGTAGTTAAGATAAGCTGCTTGTTTATAATCTACTTTAGTGGTATCGTTCCAGCCAAATCGTTGTATACTTTTATCATGGATGATAAAATTGCAAAAACCATTGCACCCCGCTTCTTCTCCTCCCAGGTCATTAATGCCAATATATGCTGGCGAAATTAAGATTGGAAAGTAGGTAACAGCATTCGTTGCATTGCTCCAATTTCCATCCACTTGTTTATCGTTAAAGTTAATTTCAAAAATGGATTCTTCATTAAACTGATTTTTGTTAATGTACATATCCCTGTATATATCATACGGCACCAACGATTTACCACTATTGTCAATTACATCTTTCAAAACCAATTTGGCACTGTCCCATTGTTGAGTGAAGACGTGGGCTTTGCCAAGAAAACTTTTAACCGCCCAAACACCAATTCGAGCTTTGTCGGAACCACTCCATGTTTTATTGTTTAACAAATCCTGTGCTTTCCTCAGATCACTTTTTATAAAATTCCAAACTTCGCCCACTGTGTTCCGCGACACCTGTGCTTCTCCCAAACTCTGGGCGACTGAGGTAATGATCGGCACGCCCATCTTCTCTTTGTCTGAAGGATCTGAAACTGAACGTTCGCCAAAAAAGTTAATGAGGTAGTAATAATTAAAGGCTCTGATAAACCTTACTTCACCTTCCCTGTAAGATAAAGTCTGCAACATTTCTGGAGTGAGATTAGGATTTATACTTCTTAACTTTTCAATGGCATCTAAAGTGGAATTTGCTTTGTTTATATTTTCATAATGTGCCTTCCATACATCTAAAACATTCTGACTATTTGCATTGAAATTATTCTGGGACCCAGCGTCAAAGTTATTATCACTATACGCTTGATCAGCATAATGACTTACACCATAGCCAATTTTTGCCTGAGGATCAGAATCCAAAAAACCACTTCTGAGTCTTCCATAAACATCGTTAACCAAAAGTTCAATATCATCTACTGATGTTGGGAAATTATCTGTGTTCAGCTTATCAGGATTGGATGTGTCTAAAAATCCGTCACCACAAGAAAAGGTCGAGCTTACAAACAGAACAATCAGTAAGGCGCTGCTCCATTTCATAGTTATTTTGTTTCGTTTCATAATTCTTAAAATTAAAATTCAATGTTTACGCCTACAGAATACAGTCTCGACAATGGATAACGATAGGTCGAATTATCAACGCCTTTACTTTGAACGTTACCACTTAATGCAGTTTCAGGATCGATACCTTTGTATTTTGTAATTGTCAGAAGGTTGTCTGCCATTACAAAAATTCTTGCCGAACTCATGTTAATCTTAGATAATATAGACTTTGGGAGAGAGTACCCCAATTGCACGTTCTTGAATCGCAGGTATGAACCATCCTGTACGTGATAGCTTGAAATACTGTTCCAGTTCCGAAGGTTTTGAGTTGGCTTATCGGTTACTCCGTTACCGTTAAAATTGGATGTTTCAAAAATTTTCGAGGTAGTATTGTAGTCATTGTAGAAAGAATTCTCAAAGGTTTCTGTAGAATTATA
>JANODK010000140.1:0-4177 GCA_031412655.1 Chryseolinea sp. | reverse complement strand
AGCAATTCCTTTAGAAGAGCCGCCACGATGCGTAATCTCCGTATCCATAAATCCCTTTGACTTTGCAGATCCAGAAATTATTTCATCCATCGAATACCACTCAATATTTTTTCCTGAAACAATTTTTTTATTCTTTAAACGAGATGGATCAATTTCACTTCTATCACTTGGAGAACCCATCAATTTATCACTTGTTACCGAATATAATAAATATTTTTTGCCTGCCATCTCTTTGGCCGTTGTCGTGGCAGCAGTGTATACACTATGGTCAATTCCAAATGTTGCGTCATCATGATATAAATATTTGTTAGAGAATTGTCCGGAATAAGTAAACTGAACCTTATTGTCTTCGGTATCCTCTTCAATATAAGGTATTACATTCTGACATTCAGTGTGCAAGGCCAGTCGTTTCGCTTGCGAAACTGACCCGACTTCAGTGCGGTAAGGTGAAATTGCACCTTGTATGCCATCTGTCATAACATTGTAATTATCGTACGCTATGTGGCTTGATCGAACCACATTTTCATACGCCTCATTTGGTAACACATTGAGGTACATATCACTTGAAACAGCTCCAGCACCTTGCATAGTTGAACCATAAATAAACCTTTTGCTGGGCTTACTCTGAAGAGGAACTTTGAAGGTTCTTGGTGTACTGTTTGGCACTGTAAAGCTGCAACACGTGTTATAGTCAGGTGGATCAAGATAAGGGTTCATTGAAGTTTTTTCAGTGCTGCCCAAATATAACGATCCAAAAGCACGTTCAATTCTGGTATCGTCTAGCCAATACTTATAGTCTTGCCTAAATCCCCAATCCGAAACTTTAGTACTTTGACTCCAGTTAAAGTAATTTGAGGAAAATGTCCCTTGACTTAAGTAACCTTGATACAAGTGGGCTCCGGTTGATACTACGTTCATTGCAATATCTAATGCCGCAGTTTTTGCAGAACTCATTACTACACCCTGCCCAGCACCAGCTCCCCCAAATGAAACAATCGTTGCAACGCAGCCCGCAACGTTCATTACATTTTCTGGAAAATTTCCTTTTATACCACTTTTATTAAAATTTAATCCAATTATAGTTCCCGACTTTAAGCCTGTTGAATTATCCCATTCAACTCCAACAATATCAAATAAAGTTATAGCTCCGCCATAACCCGATTGTGAGTCATAGATATTTCTGTAGAATATGTAATTCTTAACCCAACCGCTACCACCAGGATCGTTTACGTTTACACTTAAATTCTTGTCAAAGGCATCATCAGGATGACCTGCAATACTCCTGGTAATACTTCCAACATTAAGATTCCATCCTAACCCTGTCCAAGATGCGTCTTCTTCGGGGCTTATTCCAGCGTGATAAAAAAGTGGAACGGTGAACCCGCCTTCAGGGCCTGGGATTTCTATCAGTGGCATTGTATAGTTAAAATCTCCCGTTAGCAAATTAACCATATCGGTAGAGCCAGCAGATTCATATGAAGTATATTCAACTTGATCTGGTCCTGTACCAAGGGCAAATAACGAAGGAATAGTCAAGGCGTTTTGCAAGAAATTTGTTAGCAAAAAACAAACAAAGAATTTCTTCCTCTTTCTAAAAGCAATTAACATATCAATATTCTTTTATTTTGAATTAAAATGGATTCGCTGAACTTTCCGAATATCCTTCACATAAAATTCTGCACTATTTCCGGTTTTATCATTTGTCAAAAAGAAGATTTTCTCACTTGAAACTTCTCTTTTTGCTAAATAACTCTTGAACGCATAAAGCATTGAAAAGCTTCTTTCGGTAGTGTTGGCATTTGTGATTTGAAGGACATCTAAAACCTCTAATGTATCACTATCTACCACCAACTTTGCATCATAAAAATTATATGATGAATTTTGGGATGATGCCCCCTTAAACCGGGCTAAAAAATAATCGATGCTGTCTAATGACACTTGCCTTGATAAACTCTCATCTTGCATCCTCAATAACATTAATTCATTTGGATAATAGCAGATATCTATATTTTGGTCTTGGGATTTAATTTTCTTTACCAATAATTCCTTGTTTTCTTCTAAGTAAGAATTAAATTCTTCTCTAGTCATCTCCTTTCTACAATTAGTAAAACATAATGACATTAACAAGAAAAACAAATAGCAAATGGGAGTTGATAACTTATTTATTGTCACGGTTAATAATTTCTAGAATTTCATTAGTAACATCTAAACCCTTATCCGCATAAGCAATTACTCCAAGCTGAGTACCTGACAAAATGATTGAATATCCGTGATCGTGCCCGTATTTTTCAATTGTCTCATTCACCCTAATAAGCATAGCGTCCATTGCTTCTTTTTCACTTTTCTTTATTTTTTCCTCTATAACTTGCTGATAGTCGAGGTATTGTTGTCTTTTCTTAATCACTGCCTCTTCTAATTTTGAATTAGGAGGAAGCTTGCTCTTATTTTTCTCAAAGTTTGCATTCAACTTTTCAAACTCAGATTTTAAAGTGTCGAGATTAGCACGCCATCCCGAGGCTTTGAGATCAAGATCGGCCTTAAGAGCATTCGTCCCTTTATATTTACCAATCAACTGAATTGCATCTAAATAAGCGATTTTAGTTGTTGCAGTCTTTTTAAAGTAGATATATGACGTAAAGCCAAAATTTAATACTATGGCTACAATAATTGCTAAGGGAAACCACCGCGTTTGCTTTTGCATTTTTAAAATAAAAATATGAGTAAATAAAAACTAATTACTTTACAGATTTGAAATAACCCTAACCTTATTAGTCACCAACAAAATATCGCCTCTGTACAAGTGATGGCGCAATACTAAAAAGTTCCTTTAAAATATACAAGGACTCATTGATTTTTAAATAGATGAGTTAAGTCAACTCTTTAGCTAAGCTTCTACTCTAGTTTGACACTTAGTGGGTTAGTAAATTAATCGTATTATCTGAATAAATAGATTTAGAAAACAGAGTCTTGATTTTTAGTTAAATCAACCTCGATGAACTGGAATCTATAAAAATCATACAAATCTGATTATCAGAATCAAGACATTATAGTTAAGGATTTAAATTAACGTAAAAGAGCATCCAATTCAAGATTCTTATAAGCTGGATGAATTATGAAATTTCAGCTCCCTCCGTCATCAAACCTAGAATAGTAGAAAAAGCATTCGGACTCCGTTCGATGTTTCCGATTTTTTTTAATTAATTCACGTTAACGACAAAAAGAATTTTCAAAAAACAAAAAATATTTTTTTCATGCGAAACGCCCAAAACATTCTGGTTTAGAAATTCAAATTTCAGTGTAGAAAAATGTTTATCAAGTCGTTACAGCATTTGTGTTCGCTTTCGTGCATCGCCCAAAACATTCGGATTTACCCAAAACATTCTGATTAGCGTCTTCAGATTTTCTTCAGTCACCTTCGAAAGTTGTAAATGAAAATTTCGAAGACTTAATTTGATAAGCGCTTAGAAAATTCGGATCCGAAAGAAGTTTAACCTTAATACATTTTATTATGGCTAATGGAAGACTATACTTCTTAGGGGACATCCATGCTGATTTTGTTTGGCTATCCTTTACAATTGTCCAGAACAAGATCAAGGACTCGACCATTATCCAGGTCGGGGACTTTGGTCTTGGGTTTCTGAAGAATGAAGATGAGCAGTTGACCAAGCTAAATAATGTCTGCGTACTCAATAACGTAATGGTATATGCCATTCGTGGTAATCATGATGATCCATCAGTGTTTGATTCAGGAAATAGATTTTCGAATTTGAAGTTCTTGAAGGACTATTCTGTACTTAGAATATATGATCTCAATATTTTGTTAGCTGGTGGATCAATATCCATTGACAGGTTACATAGAAAAGAAAACATTAGCTATTGGGAAGATGAAGAATTCTACTTTGATCAGAACAGGCTATCAAAAGCAATAAAATCAGTTAAGAAAATTGATATTGTAGTGACCCATTCTGCACCAAATGGCGTCTATCCTACCGATCTTGACTCGTTAGTTTTTGAATGGATGGCATGGGACAAATTGCTTCATGCTGATATCATAAAAGATCGTAATGAGCATAGAAAATTATTGAACCATTTAATATGGTACGGCCTGAAGCCCTCTTTCTGGTACTATGGACATTTTCATAGATCGAAACTCCAGATACATCGGGACATCGTCTTT
>JANODK010000139.1:0-6467 GCA_031412655.1 Chryseolinea sp. | reverse complement strand
TCCCGTACACTGACTTCATGCGATTTGCGATGAAAAACTCCCAGATCAAGGGCAAGCATCCCTAATACAAATAGATTAAATGCACTCCAAAGGACGACCGATTCGCTCATGCTATTTTGGTTTTATGAGGATAATGATACGTAATATAACAGTATTATAAATATTAAAACGCAATCAATATCCGGTTTTTTTATTTCGCATTAGAGCGATCCTCAAGTATGAGAAAGTATTCTCTTTCGGCATTAACATAGGGCGTTTCTATTATCTTCGTCTAAGAATACAAATTGATACATCAAATAAAACTTCTAAAATCACACGTATTGCCTGATTTTCCATCAGGGTCATCCATTAATTATTGCGATGGGAAACTATATCTTATTGGTGACGATGCAAATGAAATCTTAATACTTGATAGAGACTATAAACGAATTGATTCTAAAAAGCTTTTTAATTTCACAGAAAAGAGAATTTCAAAAAAAAGAAAAACTGACCTTGAAGCATCAACCTTTATAAAGATTGATGGTCAGGATTATTTTCTGATTGTCGGTTCTACATCAAAAGAGCAAAGGGAAAAGGTGTTTCTTATTCCATATTCTGATTTTAGTCTAGATGTTCTTCAGTTTCGTACGATCAACACTACAGGTTTTGTAAGCCGACTGTATTCTGACGACATGATCGAGGTAAACATTGAAGGCGTAACGATAACTCCTAATAACCTTTTGTTGAGTAATAGGGGCAACAGAAAGAACCCTTCCAATTATCTTCTTGTAACGGACTTCGATTTTTGGAGCAGTGACAGAAATGTGAATCTTAAAATAGTACCCATTCAGCTTCCTAACTCCGCCAAAGGAATTCCTTGTATTTCAGAATTATGCTACGTTGATTCCATGGATGTTCTAATGATGACTTTATCCACTGAAGGCACCGACAACGCATATGATGATGGGGCCATTGGTGAAAGTTATATTGGATGGATTAAAAACATTAGCCACAGATTAAATGATCAAGCCTTGATGGTTGATCAGATGATCAATTTAACGGAAATGCATTCGGATTTTAGAAATCAAAAAATTGAGGGTTTGTGCGTTGAATCAATTCAGGACAATGAGTTCATTCTCCACCTTGTATCAGATAATGACGATGGAGTGAGTACATTATTTAAAGTAAGCTTGATCATAAACGGATGAAGACGACATTTCGAAGCAAAGAAATAACTATTTTAGCTCTTGTTCACCCCTACCAATATGTTCACTAAGTGTAAAGAGTTTCTGATTTTGCTTGTTGTATTAAATGCTTGTAGTACGATTAAAGACTCTCCCAACTATCAATTAGCTGATGGGCAGTATAAATTTCGGCAGACGGGCATTGAATACAAGAAGGCTTTCCTACACGTTGAGGAGGATTCAATCAAAATATTCTTGAAGGAAAAAATGAACGAGCAATACATTCCTGATCCGGTCAAAGATCAGTTTTTTATAAAGCGTAGTTTCGATTTGGATGTAATTACAGTTCCGTTTAAGTTTCGACCCATTACTGCTGGTCTACCGCGACAGTTAATTACAGATTTTAATGGCAGTGTATATATAGGCTATCGCATCGATCGCGTCCGGTTAATTAAAAAAGAAACTCCTGCTGGTATAAAGCAATCCTATAGGCACAGAGGTTTGACTGTTGGTGGATTTGGCGGGTTGGGATCTACCTCAATTACACCATGGACAACGAATAACCAAACAGCGGATGAGTATAATGGTCTTGTTTTAAGTCGCGGGCTCGCGGTAATGGTTGGTCTTAATAACCTTACTGTAGGTGTTGGTGTAGGTTGGGATTATTTAACAGACCGCGATAAGCATATTTGGATTTATCAAAACAAACCCTGGTACGGTTTAACCCTTGGATTAAACCTGAATTAATAGAGATTATATTTAGTGCTTATTTATTAACGCACTCAAAATAATGCAGATACTAATAATCGAAGATGACCAACGCGTAGCTGAACTTATCAGACGCGGACTGGAAGAGGAGCACTTCAAAGTAACAATTGCTTATGATGGAGAGCTTGGTAAAAAGATGGCATTGTCTAAGGCATTTGATTTAATCATTACGGATATAATTCTACCGAAAATCAATGGCCTTGACCTTTGCAAAGATATTCGCGCGTCAAAACCAGAAGTACCTATTATCATGCTGACTGCGTTGGGTACAACCGATGATAAGGTGGAAGGCTTTGATGCTGGCGCTGACGATTATCTCGTTAAACCCTTTGAGTTTCGAGAACTGCTCGCACGGATCAAGGTACTTCTCAAGCGGAAGTCTGGTATGACTGGCGTTATTGTAAACACGCTTCACGTTTCAGATCTAACAATGAACCTTCACACAAAAACGGTGCATCGAGGGGGCAAAGAAATTAGCTTAACACCAAAAGAATTTAAACTTCTGGAGTACATGATGCACAATCCTAATCGCGTGTTGTCCAGAGTTGAAATTGCAGAAAAAGTGTGGGATACACATTTCGACACCGGTACTAACTTTATCGATGTCTATATCAATTATCTCCGAAAAAAAATTGATAAGGATTTCCCAACCAAGCTTATTCATACCAAGTCAGGTATGGGCTTTATCTTCAAATCGGAATGACGATCAGGAGTAAATTAACATTACTATTCACTTCAATAACCGTTGCAATTCTCGTGGGGTTTGCATCACTGATTTATTTCTCTTCAGCCAGTGATCGCGAAAATGAGTTCTATAAGAATTTAAAAGAGCAAGCACTAACCAAAGCAAATCTTTTATTAGAAGCCAAAGTAGATTCTGCAACACTTCAGACTATTTATAGAACAACTAAAGATGTTTTATATGAAGAAGAAGTAGCGGTTTATGATACTTCCTTTAATCTCCTATACCATGATGCTGTAGATATTGACTTTGTAAAAGAAACCAAGGAAATGATCAGCCAGATTGTTGAAAACAAAGAGCTTCATTTTCGACAGAACGATTGGCAGGTAATTGGTTTGCTTATTGAAAACAAAGGAAATTTTTATGTGATTACAGCGGCAGCATACGATCAGTACGGCATTGCCAAACTCACCAGCCTTCGAAATACAATCATCTTCAGTTTACTTGGGAGTATATTCATCCTTTACGTTGCAGGATATTTCTTTTCGCGTAAAGCATTGAAGCCCGTTTCAGAGATGGTAGATAAGGTAGAGGAAATATCCGTTACCAATCTGGACTTACGTGTAAACGAAGGGAATGGTAAAGACGAAATAGCGGAGCTGGCAGTCACATTTAATCTAATGCTGGACCGGCTTGAAAGTTCGTTTGATTCTCAAAAGCAGTTTGTATCGAACATTTCTCATGAACTCCGTACTCCGCTGGCTACAATAGTTACAGAACTGGAACTGTCTCTTAAAAAAGACCGCACAGCCGAAGAGTATAAAAGTGTCATCCTGTTTACGCAGGCCGATGTTCAGAAATTAGTAAAGCTTTCCAATAGTCTGCTTGATCTTGCTAAAGCAAGTTATGATCAAAGTGAGATCGGTATGAAAGCAATAAGACTTGATGAACTTCTTCTCGATGCACGCGATGTAGTTATCAAATCCAATGTTGACTATAAAGTAAATATTGCCTTTGATCAGGAAATCGAAAATGACAATTTCATTTCTGCTTTGGGCAATGAGTATTTGTTAAAAGTCGCTTTTGTCAATCTGCTTGAAAATGGCTGTAAGTTCTCCGAAAATCATAGCTGTTCAGTAGCTATTACATATCATGAAGACCTCGTTATCCTTCGTTTTTCAGATAATGGTTTAGGGATTGAGGCCAAAGACCTTCCTCACATATTTGATTCTTTTTACCGTGGAAGCAATAAACAATTTGTTGATGGTAATGGCATAGGCTTATCGCTCACAAAAAAAATAGTAGCTCTTCATAAAGGAAACATAACCGTGTCATCCAAACCCGGAGAGGGGGCTACTTTTACAATTGAGTTACCTCATATCTGACTGCTCTAATTTTTTTCTAATTTTTTTTTATGAACTCTCTAACGGAGAATAGGTCTGCATTCGACCAACTTTAGGTTTTTACTGAAATCAAAGAACCAGGTCACAGACCTTCATACGAAAGAAATCATGACGCTGAAGGAAGTCAAAACAAAAATTCAGAAAGGCGATTTCAGCATCTTATCGAGACTCGGTAAGCAGAAAAAAATGATTGACCCGGCAGAGCTTGCTAAAATCATTTCAGCATTTGATGTTGACACGGCATTAAAAGCTTTTGTATCCATACCTGAGAAGGTTCAAGCTAAAACATTTGCTTACTTCGATACGGACTTGCAACAGCAAGTCATTAAGGGCATCTCCAAAGAAAAGGGTTCTACCATATTAAATGAACTTGACTCCGATGAGCGATTTGCACTTTACGGTTCTCTTAAAGGCGCGGCACTCACTTCCTTTCTTAAATACCTCACACCAGAGAACAGAGAAGAAACGTATAATTTTCTTGGCTACCCAGAAAAAAGTGTTGCGCGTTTTATCAACACAGATTTTGCTGCGGTCAGAATCGAAATGACCATTGCTGAAGCGAATGAATTATTACGCAACAAGCATGAAGACACGGAGACCGTAAACGTAGTCTACGTTGTAGATGATAATGGAAAACTTGTTGATGATATTCCTATTCGAAGGCTGGTGCTGAATGAGCCCAGTAAAAAATTAGAAGAGATATTAGACGGATTTTATGTAGCCCTACAAGTGACCGAAAGCAAAGCGGACGCAGTTGCAAAATTTAAGGAATATGATCGGGTTGCTCTTCCTGTTGTCGATAATAATAATGTTTTGATTGGGATAGTAACGGTGGATGATGTTCTGGACATAGAAGAACAAACTACTACCCAAGAGATGCAAAAATTCGGGGGATTGGAAACCCTGGATTATCCTTATGTAAAAACGTCTTTTTTTTCGTTGATAAAAAAGAGATCGGGCTGGCTGATCGTCCTCTTTCTTGGCGAGATGCTTACTGCTACCGCAATGGGATATTTTGATGGAGAAATAGCAAAGGCTGTTGTGTTGGCTTTATTTATTCCGTTGATCATTTCGAGTGGTGGTAATAGTGGCTCACAAGCAGCTACACTTATCATTCGGGCAATGGCTCTTAAAGAAATTACCATTTGGGATTGGTGGTTTGTGATGCGTAGAGAAATTCTTTCCGGTCTTACACTGGGTATTATTCTCGGCTCAATTGGATTTTTCAGAATTGTGCTTTGGCAACAATTACATTGGTTTGATTATACCGAGCACTACCTACTTGTAGCGGCTACCATATTCTTTTCACTAATAGGTATTGTTATGTGGGGAACTTTAAATGGTTCGATGATACCAATACTTTTAAAGAAAGTTGGTTTTGATCCGGCTACTTCATCTGCACCTTTTGTAGCAACGCTTGTTGATGTGACTGGTCTCATCATTTACTTCTCCATTGCTGCTGTCATTCTAAAAGGAACACTGTTATGATTTTTCAAGCAAGACAAAATTAACAAACATTACATAAACCAACTCGATGATATATGATCGTAAACCTTAAAGAAAAGAACGACCTGCCTTTTGAGTGGATCGATATTACAAATCCGACTAAAGCGGAATTGAGCGAAGTTTCAGCAAAGTATAATTTACACCGCTCCTTAGTAGAAGACTCGCTTCAGCCTGAGCACTTACCTAAATATGAAAAGATTGATGACATTCAGTTTTTGATTTTGCGTATTTATAGTACAAAGGCAACCAGTCAATCCGACACCATTCAGGAACTTACTGATAAGATCGCCATTTTCATTGATACTGGTTTTATCATCACCATTCACAGAATGCAGTACAACTTTCTTGAAGAGATTAAAGAACGATATATTGACACGGGCAAATGTTTATCCACTTACGATATACTACAACGAATAGTACTCAGATCATTTTTAACATACGAAGCACCACTGGCACAATTGATCAACACGATTGAATCATTTGAACCGAAGATATTTCTGCAAAAGAAAATGCCAGCCTTACTGGAAGACCTCTACTATATCAAAAGGCAAGCTTATGTAATCAATAAATTGCTTAATCTGTCAAGAGGTATTATTGAAAATCTGCATGATAAAATTCAGCCCCCTGATCTGAACAACCTAAAAGATAACCTGCTGAGAATGTACACCAACAGCGATCAGGTAATGGATAATTCCAACACATTGCTTAATACCTACATTTCCCTAACATCACAACGAACGAATGAAGTCGTGAGAGTACTTACCATTTTCTCGGTATTCTTCATGCCCTTAACATTTATCGTAGGTCACTAGCCTTTTGATGTTCTATAAAATTGTTCTTTGAAGTCATTGATTGTATTGTAGTTACGAGGTTTTTGTGCCTAAGACGATTTGAAAAAAATCGATCTTAAAATTTTGTAATGTGTTGGATATAAACACTTTATGA
>JANODK010000138.1:0-3779 GCA_031412655.1 Chryseolinea sp. | reverse complement strand
CATCGTGCTACCCAACGACATAGTATGTCCGCCTTTTCCAATCAGTCCAAGAATGACAGAGAAAATCAACCAGCCGATGACATCATCTACCATGGCCGAGGCAACAACGAGCATCCCCATTTTGGATTTAAACATGTTGAGGTCCATCAAAATACGAACGATAACGGGCAAAGCTGTTATGGCCATGGCAGTTCCCATGAACAAAGCAAATATTAAACGCTCATTGCCGAGCGCAATTCCAAAAAACTCAGGAAAGAAATACGGAAATGTAAATCCGATAGCGAAGGGAATAATCAATCCGAAAAAACTGGTGGACACGGCTTGCCTACCTTGTTGCCAAACAATATGTAAATCAACTTCAAGGCCAGCGATAAACAAAAGCATCACCACCGATACCTGAACGAGCCCAGTAAGTACAACGCGAGCCGCAGAGGCAGCGGGATAAAGTGCTTCGAACCATTCCGGTTGAAGCATACCCAATACAGTAGGACCTAATAAAATACCAGCAATGATTTCGCCCACAACAGCGGGTTGATTAAATTTTCGCGCCACTTCCGCGAGCATTCTACCCATGATGAGCATAATACCGAGTTGAACCAGCAAGTGAACAACATCAGCATGACTTAATTTACCCATGAGTTTCCTCCTTTCTTGGATGAACGACTAACAGATTGCACGGCAAGTCTGCGAATAAATATTCCTGATCGTGTGTGAAGACGCGATCAAACAATGAGAACCTTCTTTGAGGAGCACCAACAATTAATAGCTCTGCATTTTTGCGCTGTGCAAACTGCGATAACTCAAACCCGGATTTTCCTGAAACAAGTTTGATGTTCACTTTTAATCCTTCATGTGGAATGCGCAACAGAATTTTTTCCACATCTGTAATTTCATCCTGCACCAAACTGTGGCGTAATTTATCGTACTCCTCTTCATTACAATTCTCCGATGCCGACATGGTGAGGCCATACATCTTTATTTCGCGCACAACATGCAGCCAGTTTGATTTTTCTTTTAGTCCAATATGACAAGAAGTTAAAAGAACTTCTTCCACATAAGCTGTGTCTTCGGTGTTGACAACAATATTTTTAAAAGGAACGGGAGTAATGGACGGACTGGTAAGCATAAGAACCGAACAATCGGCCTTGCGTAAAATCTTTCGGGCAATGGTACCGAGGTAGTACTGGACCATATTTTCTTTTTTCAATGCACCGGCAATCAGAAGATCAACACGTTCTTTGGTGCAGGTTTTTAGAATTCTGTCGACAGGGTTTCCCTTCTCCCATACCACTTTCAAATCCTTGTGCTGATGAAGTCCTGTGGTTTTTAGAAGTTCAGCAAGTTGTTGCTCTTCTTTTTCGCCATGTTGGCCAACGTGTATCAGAATAAGTTCGGCATTCCAGTAGTTTTTAATACGTGACGTTTCCACCAACAGGGCTTCGAGCCGTGGGGAAAAGGCAATGGCAACCGCTATTTTTCTAAAACTGAAGTGCATAGGTTTGTGGAAAGATATTCATTTTCTTCAATATCCCTGACCGGCATTTAGGTAGGTGCATTTCAAATTGTCGCAGCGATTTGTATATCAGGGCTAAAGCCCGTTTAAAATCGTTGATAATATCCACGGCCTTAAGGCCGTGGATATTATAGAATTCTAAAAATGGACTTTAGTCCAGTACGTCAATTTGAAACACACCCTTTAGTTAGAAAGTGAGTTATAGAGGACGGGTCTTGCTTTGTGTAAATATAGGATGATGTAATTCAATCGATTTCTTACATCCATCGAATTTATTGTTCATCCATTTCCATAAAAAAACTTGCATGCATACCCTTGCCTTTCAGATGCAAGAATGCCGCTGCGAGGCGCACCTTACTTTTGTACTGTTAAAAAACCACTTGTTGACATGGGGCTGAAGAAAGGCATTCGTAATTTGATCATTGGGGAGGATAAATTCATCGAATCGTATGCAGAATACAAACAGGTAATGCTGTCTGGGCAGTTTGCTTTGATGGCCATATTCATCTGCCTGATTTATTTTTTCCTTGACCTTTTTACTGGAATATACATCACGTTGCCAGTTTACGGAACGGCCATTTTCTTTTTGGCGCTTTCCGTTATTATTCATCGTCAGGGTGATCACTGTCTGGCAAATTATTTCCTTTTACCTACAATCAATATCCTGGTTTATCTGTTAGCCTCCAGCGAATCGCCCAACACCGGTATTTTTATCTACTTTTTAGTAAACAGCATTGCGGCCTTTGCTGTGTTTAATTACAAACAACGTAAGTTATCCATCCTTTTTGCGGTGTTTACTTACACCCTGTTTCTCGCTGCTTACTTTATCGATTATAGTCTTTTGCCGAAACGCCAATACAGCGAACAGATGTTGCTACTTTCGGCAGTCATCAACTTTACCTGTGCTTTGCCGGCAGGTCTTATGGCAGTTTATCTGCTTATCAGTTTAAATCATTACAACGCATCGCAGTTGGTTAAAAACAATAGCTTGTTGGTGAAGACTAATTCGGAATTAGATCGCTTTGTTTACAGCACTTCACATGATTTACGTGCGCCTTTGACTTCTGTAATGGGATTGATCAGCATAGCTGAGCGCTCCGATAATATTGTGGAGGTTAAAAACTACATGAACATGATGCGCGACCGTGTGCATTCATTGGATAAGTTTATTAAAGACATTACCGATTATTCAAGAAACAATCGTTTAGAAATCAGAAGGGAGAAGGTAACACTTTTCGATCTTGCTTCTGAAGTGTGGGAAAGTCTGAAGTATTCACCCGATGCGGAAAGAATTCAATTTGTGATCGATATACCTGTTGACTTACAAATTGAATCAGATAAAAACAGACTTCGTGTTGTGATCAGTAATTTAATTGCAAATGCAGTTCGTTATCATGATGTTCGAAAGCTCAATCAGTTTATACGTTTAGGTTTTCTGACCAATGGTGGTGTATTATCGATTCACGTAGAGGATAACGGACAAGGCATTGCACCAGAGTACCACAATAAAATCTTTGATATGTTTTATCGTGCCAACGAAGAATCGAAAGGTTCGGGCCTTGGCTTATACATTGTTAAGGAAGCACTTGCAAAACTTTCAGGCTCCATTCAATTGGAATCATCACCGGGTGTTGGCTCCACCTTTATTGTAAAGCTGCCGAAGTAAAAAGTAAGTTGACGCAGGCAAGAGAAACAGATATGCGGGGAAGAGGATTTTTTTTAAAGAACAATGTAAAGCTTCGTTCGAATAATGAATACAAGCAAGCATTGCTCACGGGCTACCTTTCCTTTATTAGCATAGGTATCGGTGCGTTCTATATTGTGTATGATTATTTGTACGGAATGAATGATTCCGTTTTTTATTATTGCCTTTTGCTTCTGTCAGGTTTTTTTTCATGGAAAATGAATCGTGAAGGAAAACATTTTATTGCCAAGTTTATTTTACTGATGACGGGCAATCTTGTCATTTTCTTATCCTCATCGAAGTCGGCTCTTCAAACGGATGCGCATTTGTTCTATTTGGTTATTTGTCTTGCAGCGTATACACTTTTTGGTTATGAGAACAGGAAAACTGCTTTCTTTTTTTCATTGGTTTCACTGGTTGGATTTTTGATGACCTTTGTCTTTGATATTTCGATTGTCCCCATTGTACAATATTCGGATGAGTATATTCATTCAAACCAGATCATCAATTTTTTATGTGTCACCATTACAGCCAGTTTAATACTGTATGTTTTGGTGAAAGTGAATTACCAATCGGAAGAAG
>JANODK010000137.1:0-2756 GCA_031412655.1 Chryseolinea sp. | reverse complement strand
ATGAGGAGGGGTGAAATCAAGACTTTGCAATTCATACTCTTGTCTCCAAGTCAATTTTTTGAACAAAGGACAACCGAGTTAGGCCTAACTGCTGTCTACAATCACAATGTACTGAAACAAAAGAGTGACAACCAGATTTATTCAGTGCAGATAACAGTGCTTATTTGCATCTATTTGCATTCTTGTATATCTGCATTTATCTGCATCTATTTTTGTCAGTGAGAATCGACTAAAATACAACACTAAAATTATCGAATCTATGCCTCAAAAACGAAAGAAACTTCGTGGCTTACTAGCCACTGACAATGGATGCAAAATTCTTCAGGATACAAGGAGCCAGAAAGGATTTTCTTACGAAAAACTAGCAGAAGTTGCGGCTGTAAATGTTGACCAAGTTAAAAGACTCAGTAATCCACATTGGAACTATCCCGTTCAGCGAGATGCTATAGAAAAGATTGCTAAAGCCTTAGATTTGCATCCTAGAGATATCGTGAATCCTAATGAATGGTATCCACCGCTAACTGGGCAAGAAATTAGAGTTGGTGCAAAGATGTGGATAGATCCTGTTGTTTTTGAGCAAATCTCACCAGAGATTATTCTTGAATTCAATAAAATTTTAGAAAAAATTCCGGGAAATATTTCAATTCAAATAAATCAAATACAAGAGGGCAGTTTGATCGTATATTTTGAGACATCTGCCGAAGGATTTGAGCAAATTCAAACTAGATTTAGGACGGGAGAGTTAACGCAATTACTTAATATGGAAGTTAAGGATGTAAGACTAGATTATGTAATAGTGCCGCCAGTTAATTTAAATATATGGTTCCAAAATAACTTTGCTGAGGCGCTTCAGGAAGGATGGTTGACAACTGCTGATATATTGGGTATTAGAAGGCTTCAAGAAGCTTTTAGGTCAAATACCGTTCAACGAGCTAAACAAATTCAACTGGGCGATCGTACCCTCGCTTTAACTCTGGATTTAGAGAAACAAGAAGATCAAACCATTAGCCTATTTCTGGGGATATATCCACTTCAAGAGCAAACCTATTTACCAGAAGACCTCAAGCTTACTGTTTTTTTTGAATCCGGCGAACCTGTGGAACTCCTAGTTAATGAAGACCGAGAGGGATTTAAACAGGAAATCTCTTTCTCACCGGGAGAAGAGTTCAGCGTAGAAGTGACTTCAGGCGATGACAGCCTTACGGAATATTTTGAATTTTAACTAATTGAGAAGAACAAAAAAACACCAATGACAAAACGAATTTTCTTAAAAATAAACAGGGGAAGTTTTGAGGAAGGATTTGATGTCACTCTGCAAATTGCCAAAGAAGGTCAGCCTTTTTTTACGGGAATTGATTTTCAGCTTCCACCAAGTCCAGACAACATTTATGAAATTTATCAGGATTTGAAAAAAAATTATTCATATTTGCGTCAGTGTTTGACTTTTCGTAATTCAGAAAGAGTCAAACAGCGCATTACTCCGCATGATACTGTCGCCGGTAGACAAAAATGTCGCTTATCTTATCAAAAATTGACAAAAAGTGTCAATTTTTGGTTAAATCAATACGACTGTGTTGAATTTAGGAAATTGAACGATCGGCTCCTGCAAGAATTAGGAGATAGTCAAGGAAAACAAGAAGAAGTTAGATTTTTTATTCAAGCAAAAGATGATTTGCTAAACAAAATTCCTTGGCATGAATGGAGTATATTTACTTCGAGTAAAGCTAAAGTAGAAATTGCCTTGAGCCCGCCCGACTTTGATAGAGTTGAAAAACTCACGCCAGTTAGCAACAATGGTAAGCTGAGAATCCTAGTAATTTTGGGCGATAGTGAAGGATTGAATTTAGAAGAAGAACGCGCTACCTTAGAAGAAGGTTTTTCAGATGCAGAGGTCAGATTTCTTCCTGAACCGACACGACAAGTTGTTAGCGATCGAATTGGATACGAAAACTGGGATATTCTATTTTTTGCGGGACATAGTTCTAGTGAGGATAACAAAGGACGAATTTATACTAGAACAACTGAGCCTAAAGAATATCTAACGATTGAGAATTTAAAGCCAGTGTTACAAGATGCGATCGAACGGGGGTTAAAATTAGCGATTTTCAATTCCTGTGACGGGTTGCAACTTGCTTATGATTTAGCAAAATTAAATATCCCACAACTAATTGTCATGCGGGAACCCGTACCCGATCGGGTTGCACAACGGTTTTTAAGGCACTTTTTAAGAGCCTTTTCTGATAACCGAGAATCTTTATACCAAGCTCTTCGGAAAGCACGAACCATGTTGAGGAGTGATGGGTTTGAAGATGAGTTTCCTGGTGCAGCTTGGATGCCAATTATTTGTCAAAATCCCGCTGAATCTTCTCTGGTTTGGTCAAAACCAACGAGTTCGGAAGATAAAAAAGTTGAAGATTTAGGTATAATCCGCAAAAAACTTTTACTGGCAAAATCACCAAAAGAGCTCATAGAAATTTTATTTGATGTAGACTTGTTTCTAGAAAAGTATCCGAAAGATCCAAAAGGACGGAGCTTGAAAGCGGAAATAGAGCAAGCTTTAGAACATGAAACTACTCAAAATAATTTCCCCAAAAAAAGTTGGAAAACCGAACATACTCTCACAGATCATTCAGACATTATTAAATCAGTCGCTATTCACCCAGACGGTCAAATCTTCGCTAGTTGCAGTCTCGATCAGACGATTAAAGTGTGGAACCTGACAACAGGAGAACTCCTAGAAAATCTCACCGAACATT
>JANODK010000136.1:0-4002 GCA_031412655.1 Chryseolinea sp. | reverse complement strand
TCGCCCGGACTTATTTGCGCATTGGAAATTGGTACGTCCATAGATTGGTGCTCCATATTGGATTACTTATCTTGTGATTAAACAGGAAGAGCCGTATGAAGGGAGACTTTCACGTACGGTTCCGTGAGAACCTAAGGGTGAAACTCCCTTGGGTGACTCGACTAGGCGTCATTCTTAAAAAGATTACACTATGAATAAAATAATTTTGGGACTGACTTTTCTAACGATCTTAGGATGTAGTCAGACCCACATGAATTCAGTACAATATTCAAAAGACACCATTGCAAAGGCAACTCCATTTGCACAAGGACTCATATCTACAAATGAGAATAGTGAGTTTGAAATAATGTTTTCGCCAGACGGGTTGATAGCCTATTTCTCACGTAGAAGTCCCGGAGAGAAGCAGAAAATATATAAAACAAGTTTTTCAAATTATACTTGGAGTAATCCAATAATCTGCGACTTCTCCGTTGATAGAGATGAGGCACCATCCATAACTCCTGACGGTAAGCTATTCTTTTTTGGTTCTGAAAGACCTATCCCAAACAAGCCAAACAAAGGAAATTTTGATATGAACATTTGGATGATGAAAAAGCTAGAGGATAGATGGACTGAACCAGAGCCTTTACCTTTCCCAATTAACGATACTCAGATTGAAGGAGAAGTTTGGCCATCATCAAACAACAATTTTATTTCGACTATTGACAATGAAACTTTTTATTATTCAACAATGGCAAGAGGAGAAAAATCGATTAAGCTTTTTAAAACGGAATATAGAAGTGAAGTATTTACAGAACCTATTGAAATTAAGGGAATTTTTCAGGATGATAAATATTGGATTTATTCACCTGTACTTTCTCCCGATGGAGAATATCTAGTTTTTAACTCTTACGGTGCGCCAGGTGGAATTGGAGGAGAAGACATTTTCATTTCAAAAAAAACAGACCAAGGATGGAGTCAAGCACGAACAATAGGAACTAAGGTAAACTCAATTGACGAAGAAAGTGGCCCTCGATTCTCAAGAGATGGAAAGTATTTCTTTTTTACTAGGGCTAAGAATTTAGGAAATTATGAGTATGGAGAATGGGATATATTTTACATCGAAACTAAATTTTTGGAATTAGAAAACATATTCCAATAAAACGAGGCACAACAAAATGTTTGCGCAATGGTGGGGTTCAGTGTAAGCTATAAGTTTATATCTTGGTTCAACGTTTGGTCACGTCTCCTGCATAGTTATTTATCTCCTTAAATTCTCTTGCATAAAAGATCCATCACTTTGCTTGTTCTCGCTCCGGAAACTCCAGTGCTTGCACATTCTCCCTTTCCTAAAAGTTCGTCTACTATAGTTTGGATGAGGGGTTGCTGAATGTGTTTGGGAATATCAAACATCATCGTCTGCTTTTCTTTTCCTTCTATCTCCAATGTAACCGAATGATTACCAAAGCAGCCAAATGAGATCTGGCCACGACTTCCAATAATGGTGATCACTTCTTTGCTGGAAATAGTTGAGGTGGTAAAGCACCAACTGGCATTGCCCATAACACCATTTTCAAAATGAAAGGAGCCCACAACAATATCTTCAGCCGTGTATGCATTGGCGTGATTGGTGGCAAATCCGCTCGCTTCTTTTATCGGCCCCAATAGAAAATCAAGAATGTCCAACTGATGTGAGGCGAGGTCGAAAAAATATCCACCTCCTGCAATTTCAGGATCAACACGCCAATTGTTATTTCGTTTACTGGCTCTGACAATATCGGGTTGAATGGTTTTGTTCAGCGTGATCGTTACATACCGAATCTCGCCAATTGCTTTTTCCTGAAGTAAGGATTTAATCTTTAAAATATTTGGTAAACTCCTTCTATAGTATGCCGTGAATAATGGCACGTTTGACTTTTGACAAGCTTCTACCATCGATAAGCATTCTGTATGTGTTCGTGCCATTGGCTTTTCAACATATACCGGCTTGCCAGCATTAGCAGCTTTAATTGTGTAAGTCTCATGTGAATCGGGTGGTGTAGCAATGTAGATAGCATTTACTTCCGGATCGTTGATGAGTTGATCGGCATCGTTATACCATTTAGGAACTCCATGGCGCTGCGCAAAATCTTTGGCTTTGTCGCCATCTCTTCGCATAACTGCTACGAGCTTTGACCCTTTAATTAGATTCATAGCCGGGGCGCTCTTTACTTCACACACATCACCAACACCAATGATGCCCCAGCGAACTTCAGTTAGTTTCTTATAATCACTCATGCATTTTTATTTAACAGTTAGGAAAAAGCATGAAAAGCTTCAGCCCTTCATGCTATCTCAAATTTAACGTCAACTTTTCAAGAAGTCTAATCTTTGAAATGCATATTCGCTGTGAGATGATTGATCGATATCAAAAAAATCAGCGTCCTGTGAAAGACGCTGATTTAATATGTCACTATGAATCTAAAGTGCGTTGGAGTTAATTTGCTTTCCTTAGATAAACGTTGCCATACTTGGATTCAAAATCATATCTCGGACCGGCACCAGGCTTAGCGGAAACATAGGTATGGAAATCTTCCATACGACTTTGCCCTCCTCCAAATTTGATATCGAGGTTAGTATAAATTTCTCCATAGTTTGTTTCAGCTATCAACTCTCCGGTTGTTTTCTCTAGCAGAGCAGCATCTACGCCACCATATGTTGCATCGACAGTAAGCGGCCCTGAGAAATTTTTCACCTCCACCATTCCATAAACTGATTCTACGCGGGTATCAAAGTTACGCGGAACTTTAATTTCGATTTGTATATCCATGTCTACGCCATTCGACATCATATCGAAAGATGTTTTTCCGCTGGTTTGCTGGTATTTTCTAAACTCTTCTTTGTTCTTGAACGTCATTTTTTGTGAACCATCAACAATGGTAATGCGCTGTGGGAGGCTTTTCATATTTCGAATTTCATTTTTTATCGAAATAGTATTGCCAGTAGTTGAGGTTTGCAATTCAAAAGCATCATCGTTTTCTCCGTTATTGATGCTCACGCTTGCTTGCACAAAGACTTCATTTTTGTCCCAGGTACCAACGCGAATTAATTCCGGATAATCAAAGTGCAAAATTACCTTTTGCCCATTTTGAACGGCAATCGTTTTGTTCACAACAGTTTGCGCTCCTGAAATCTGCGCAAGAAAAAGCAAGGATATGAATGGTATTGTTTTCATGATTCAGTGCGGTTGAAAGTCTTTTGTCTTAAGTAATCTGGTGTCCACTGATTCTGATTTTAAGTAGAAGCAAACACCAGATTACTTGACCAATCCTATTATTTCTTTCTAAGGTAAACGTTGTTGTGTGTAGAGGAGAGCGTAATGTCTAATCCACCACCGTTAATCTTACCCGTTACATTGTCGCTGTACTTCACCATGTTGTTGCCCGTTTTCTCAATCTCGATTTTGAAATCAGGATCAACAAAGATTTCACCGTATACTGTTCCAAGTTTTAAGTTTCCTTTTGTGCCAATCGGTATTGCAATATCAACGTGGCCATGTACCGATATGATGGATGCAGGATTTTTTAAGTTTGCACTAAGCGATCCTTCAATGTCACCGTGTACTGTGTTCACTGTCATTGGACCTGTAACATTGTTGAGCAATACTCCGCTGTGAACTGTAGAGACTTCAATTTCACCTTCCACATTTTTAAATTCCACCTTATCACCGTAAGGAGAGGAGTGGGCATAAGAAACCGTTACACCTTTTGGAACCTTGATGATGATTTCAGGGCCGTCCATTTTTTTTAATTGTTGCACTTCAATTACATTTCCTTTGTCTATTACCGATAGTCCCATGCCCGTGTTGTCTTCAAGACCAAGGCTGCTTACCGCGCGAAGACCTTTCGCACGTTCATCTTTCTCGCGGTCGTGGTTTTTATAATTGTATACAAATTCGTTTCCGGCCAATACTTCAACCGTTACGTGATTTAATTATTTTATTTACAAAAGTGCGGTGGAAGTTGGTACTTTAAAATACTGAGC
>JANODK010000135.1:0-4439 GCA_031412655.1 Chryseolinea sp. | reverse complement strand
GGCGAAAGATAGGTCGCATTGATTCCGCCAAAAATTCTCTTTTGTTTTATTTGGTTTGATGTTAAGTCAGCATTAAAGGAAACATCAATATCCAAATCATCTGTGTTGATGGCATAATCTGTTGCCGGAATTTCCTGAATAGAAGCAAGGGCAGACATAACCTCTCCCACTTGAAAGGGTTCTAAAAACAATCCTTGTTGAGCTGTTAGATCAGCCGGTATGATTGGATATCGCACTTCGAAAAAATAGGGAGCAATAAATCCTTTCGTATCCGGAAAATAAAGAAGGTAGTCATCGAGGTATGACCACGAATCAAACTCGCCATCAAACTTCATATTTTCGCGGCTGCAGGTTATAGCCGGCTGGCACTTTATTGAAAGCTTTTCGAAGACAATCAAAAATAACTTCGTTATCCCTTCACGCGATGCCACCTTCTGTTTGATTACCGATTCGAGCTGATCAAGTGCATCTCCGCGACTTTCCTTATTAATTTGAATAGTTGTCTTAATTTTTGTTTCAACGTTCTTAATGCGATCTGCTGTTTTTGCTTTTGGATTATCTCCCAACGTTTTCACAAATTTATCGACTGCCTTTTCATCATCTTTGGAATTCGTAGTGAGAACCCGATAGAAATTCTTTGCCGCTTCCTCCCAGGTATAAAGACGAGCTTGTGAGCGGGCTGTGTTGTAAGCCAACTTAAACTCAATACGTTTACGATTAGAATCGAATTGTGAAAACTCTTCTTTCTTCAAACCAGGAACATCGGCTGTGGATGTTTTATAGACATTTTTTTCTTCACCCAGCTCTTCTGAAACTTTTGCCAAGTCCTGATAGGTTTTAAAATCAAACTTTAAATGATTGGGGCAACTCAGCATGAACGTGCCGGCCTTTACCGGAACATCAAATTGCATGAATACACGATCATACAAACTGGCATTCATCTTTCGGGTAAAGTAATATTCAATCTCACTTCCCAATTCAATTCCTTCAACAGCGAAAATTCGCACTGCATTTCCAGTTTCTTCGTCTTTAATTTCCTTCAGATTTGTTTTGTCGAAGTAAATTGCCTTTCCTTCTTTGTTAATAGCGCGTGCTTTTAAATCAACCAACTCCAATGTACTATGCATCGATATCACAATACGATTGTGTTTCTGAATTGCTTCATTGTTATTCACGTAAATAATTCGGTGAATCGTGGAGTACATTAAGAACTGATCATTCTCCAATACATATTGATATTGTACATGCTGCTTCACGATCAATTCCGGCAATGCACTTTCCTTCTCAGTCAAGACGGACCGTTTCCTATCTTTTTCCCACTCATACGGAGTTACTTCGTTTGCCAACACCTGTAGGCTGATGAATAAAATAAATACTGAGACAAACAACTTTACATTCTTCATACTATTTCTTTTTCAGGATAATGGATTCTTTATACTCTTCACTCACTTTTTTCACTGCTTCGTTCCAGTCATTGAATTGGCTGGGCTGCATGAGCAGGTAATTCAAATAAAAAGTTTTGACAAATAAAATTACATTGCCATTCTGCTTATACTCCATGTTATAACCTAAGAGGTCGCTATCGAATTTTTTACTGGGAGGCAGATACTCCAGTCCATATCCATCCGGAATAGTCATTGAGTAAAACTCTTCTTTGACATACTTATAATCCGACTCTTTGGGAGTTTTACGGGAAGCTACATTAATAAAGGAATTGTAATAGTCCTTGTTCAGATTCAGATTCACATACATTTCATCACCTATCACTTGAAAATAATCTGCAATACGAAACGAATAGTTAATTTTCGTTGGACGATCGTTGTTCTCTAGATTAAAAAGAGAATAGTCATCCAGATAAAATTTATTACTTCCTCGTCCAATCAATTTGGTGACGTATTTCTTTACATCGTCTTTACCGGCTCGATCCAGTTCATATCCGCCAAATACCTTTGGATAACCCTGAAGAGTTGTAGTTCCTTTGGCGATCATTTGATTTTCAATCAAGGTAATAGAGATTGAATCAATCATAACGTTTTTCTCTTTTGCGATCTCCGGTACCGTTTTGATTTCATATTGATCACGATCAATTCCAATCAACGCTTCCTTCCCCTGAATCATAGAAGACGGAAAGCCAAACTTTGTATGATCTCCCGTGCCATCCAGAAAAATGTATTGTCCGTCTTTCGTTTTGTAAGTTGCAATCATGTGATTGTCTACCAAAGGGGTGGGAACGTCAGAGTATTTATAAGGCAGATCGCGTGTGCCAATCCAGGTGTGATAGGCTTTTACTCCAGCCAGATCCAACATATTTACAATAAGGTTTGCCATGTCTTTGCAATCGCCATAACGTTTCTCGCAAACATAATTTCCGTTGTGCGGAATAAAGCCACGCATACCTTCCTCAAACGCAATGTATTGGATATTGGCCTGCACCCAATAAAAAACATTCTTTACTATATCTTCTTCTGTTTTACTCTCACTCTTGATTTTTTCAACTACCGCTGTTAGTTCAGAAGATGTTTCTTTGTTTAGATTCTCAACGAAAGAATAATACCAGCGATATAAATCATCAACATTAGAAAGCAGGTTTACCTTTCCTTTTTTTATAGTATACGATTTAATGTAACAAATAACATGAGGAGCATAATAGCGAATTGACGGACTTCCGTCATCCCGTTTCAACGCGAGCATATCCTGAGCGATCCATTCATAATAAACAGTTCCGCCTTTTTCATATTTCTTAAATTGAATATTTCCCTGCTTATCATTCAGCACTTGATAAAAGAGTTCAACATCTTTCGATGCTTTAATAGTGAAAGATGATTTTGCCTGAGGCAAGTAGCTGCTGAAAATAAAACCCGAAATAAACTTGGGATCTTTAACCAATGTACGATACTCTAACTGGGTGCGGTTGTGAGATGCAATAGAAGGAAAGTTGAACGTGTAGTAATAAGAGTCATCAAAGAAAATTCCATCATCACGATCGCTCTTCTTTTTAAAGTCCGACACATTCATCTCCTTGTAGCGGCTCTTATCCCAAACCAATGTTTTGGCCTTGATATCTTTTACCTGATTAAAATGCGAACCATAAACATGACGACTTGAAAAACCTTCGGTCTGTTCTTTTAAGTGAAGTATATCTTCCTTTTGATCGGTGTACACATCTAATGAATCTCCTTTAATGGAAATCGTCATCACTTCCGATCGCTCCACAAAAACCGCAGGCTCATCCGGAAACTTTGTTTTGTTCTGTTGCCACAGATCAACGTTCTGCGCGTGACTGGTTAGTGCTGCAAAAAAAAGAAAAACAATTACCAGTCCTTGTGTTTTTTTCATCTTACTCATCTGTCATTCCTCCCCAAAAATTAAAATCTTTCACTACTACTCCCTTCTCATACCAGGTCGATTTTCCCTGGCGTGAACCTAACAAATAATTTTCTGTATGGTTTAACGTACCATCTTCATTAAACCACTCTATACGGCCATTTAATCGATCTAATTTATACTCCCCCTTTTCTAAAACTTTTCCATTTGGATAGTATAATACGTAAGGTCCGGTAAAGTCACCCAATGCATAATGATATTCGCTGTACAATTGTCCGCTTGAAAAATAGACTTTTCTTACACCTTCTAAAACACCTTTCTTGTAATTCTCCTCATAGGCTGTTTTGCCATTAGAACATTTCACTACGATTGATGCATCTCCCGTGAACGGAATCCATTCACCCGGTACGTTGTCAACAACCGAACGATAGGACAACAAATCTCCGTGAGCATACATTTTTTCTAACACTACTTTTCCATCTGCTCCATATTGCTGAGTTAGTCCTTCGAGCTCATCGTCTTTAAATTCTGAAGTTGAAGCAATACCTCCTTTTATAAAATAGTACGTCCAGGTACTATCTTGCTCACCTTCAAGGTATTTTCCATCATAATCCTTTTTACCATTATAATAGTAACCTTCCCACCATCCTTCCTTACTACCCCGAACGTAGTCACCTTTCAATTCTACCTGACCTCTCGGGCCATTATATTGATATGCCCCATGTCTTCTTCCATCCAACAAAGTATAAGTATAGAATACCTTTCCATCTGGAAACCATTTGGTAATAGTATTGGAATACTCTCCGCACAAAATATTCAATTTTGATTGAGGTTTTCCAGAAGCGTATACCGATTCGAATAGCAAGTTATTACCTTCTTTTTTCTTACGCGTTATCGCTTCGCCTTTTGCGTTGTAATGCATCACGTCAAGCGCTTTGCCGTTGTCATATTGAGTAGTCAGATACATTTTACCGTCCGTGTTGTAATCGTAACATGTGCTGTGGAAATCGCCATTCAAATAATAATAATCCGATTCTACTACACCATCAGGATAATAATCAATCCATTGTTGCTGGCGTTCACCTTTTTGAAACCAACCCTCTTGTTTTACCTGC
>JANODK010000134.1:0-9926 GCA_031412655.1 Chryseolinea sp. | reverse complement strand
GTCTGAATCGTTTATCCATTACCTCTGGCAATTCCAGTATTTTTCCAAGCACAATTTACTAACCACTCAAGGCGAAGAAATCGTTGTCTTTCATCCGGGCTTTAAGAACTCGCATGCTGGTCCTGATTTTTATCAATCGCGCCTTAAGATTGGTGAGCTTGAATGGATTGGTAGCGTGGAGATTCATATACATTCTTCTTCGTGGCAAACTCATAATCATAATGTGGATGAAGCCTATGAAAATGTTGTGCTTCATGTGGTGTGGAGTGATGACAAGCCAGTAAAGAGAATAGATGGAAGTCATATACCTACTTTAGAATTAAAAAGCCGTGTGGATGATGTGCTTCATCTGGCGTATAAAAAGTTAGTGAATAGTCCGGAGGAAATTCCATGTGCTTCCTCTTTTGGAAATGTATCGGAGATTACAAAACTCTCGATGTTAGATCGGGCTTTGTCAGAGCGATTGGAAATAAAAGCTGAAGTAGTAAATCAACTTCTTCTTCGGAATAATAAGGATTGGGATGAAACCGTATATCAAGTGCTGGCAAAGAATTTTGGATTCCATGTCAATGCAGATCCTTTTCTGCAGCTCGCTCAAAACCTGTCATACAAAATCATAATGAAACATAGTGATAAGCTTATTCAAATTGAAGCCTTGTTGTTTGGCCAGGCTGGATTTTTAGAAGAGGCAAATGAAGATGAATACACTTCTATCCTAAAGCGTGAATATAATTTGTTAAGCAGAAAGTATAGTTTAAGCAGTGGTAGATTAAGTAAAGCGCAATGGAAATTTCTCCGGCTCCGTCCTGCTAATTTTCCTACCATTCGATTGGCTCAATTTGCTAATCTTTTATTCATTCACCGTAATTTATTCTCCAATATAATGGAGGCTAGTAACGACACGAAGTGGAAATCATTTTTCAATCTCAGACAATCCGAATATTGGCTGCATCATTATCAGTTCCAAAAGAAGACGGAGGAGGAAGTTCCGGCTTTCGGACAAATGAGCATCGACAACGTTTTAATCAATTCATTAGTACCCATATTGGTAGCATACGGAAAATCGAAAGACGATCAGATGCTCGTAGACCGCGCAATCGCTATATTGCAACAAGTTAAAAGCGAATCAAACAAAATCACACGACTCTGGACTTCGCTGGAACTGAAAAGTAAAAACGCATTCGATTCACAAGCGATGATTGAACTTCACAATAATTTCTGTTTAAAGCGCAGGTGTCTGGAATGTATGATTGGCGCTTCTCTGATTAAACCAGTTTCGTAATGGAGATCATTGTTGCAATTGTTCACATCATTATTCTTGCAGCATTTTCCTATCGGTTATGGAAAAGAGAATTTTCATCGTTGAGAATTTATTTTTGGCCGGCTTTGATAGTTAAGGTATTGGCTGGAATTGGGCTCGGCCTATTGTATACATATTATTATTCTGTTGGCGATACCTTTCAATATTTTGAAGACGGAACAAAGCTCGCTGCATTAGCTCATGATGATTTAAAAACCTATTTCGCTTTTCTTTGGTCGGGCAATGAATCGTTTGATATCTGGACCACAATTGTTCTGAAAGAACCTCGCGCATTATTCCTTATAAAAATAGTGAGCCTGTTGTCTTTGATCACGTTGAATAATTACTGGATTATTTCCATCTACTTTTCAATGGCATCATTTTATGGTGCGTGGTTGTTGGTGAAGCAAATAGTTGTGTTGAGTCAATTGTATAAGCATGCAGCGGTTGTTGCTTTTCTTTTTTTTCCTTCCGTTGTTTTCTGGAGCTCTGGTTTAATAAAGGAAAGCCTGGCAATGGCGTGTTTGTTTTTTCTTTGTTCACTCTTTGTAAAGACCTGGATAAAACAAAAGTTGACTTTGATCGAGTGGATATTGTTGATGCTTACCTTATGGATGTTGTGGAATCTGAAATATTATTACCTCGCTGTTTTTCTTCCCATAGTTTTTACAAGCTTGATTGTTAAAACTTTTCTTCTCCCCATTTTAAATTCGAAGAAAATTTTCGTGAGATTGATGGTATGGCTTATGGTTTTGATGATGCCTGTTGTTGCCATTAGTTTTGTTCGTCCGAACTTTTATCCTGGACGATTTTTACATGTGATTGTATCAAATAATCAGGCCTTCCTTGAACGGTCTGATCCGCAAGATGCAATTCAGTTCTATGGCCTTCAGCCAACTGTAATAAGTGTATTGATGAATTCGCCCAAGGCCTTGTTCTCAGGTTTATTTCGCCCTTTTGTTTGGGAAAGCCATTCTGTTTTTCAGCTTCTTGTCGCCATTGAAAATGCATGTATATTTCTGCTTACACTTGCTGCACTTTTTCGATGGAGGACATTGCTTCAATCACCGCATCGGCTGCTGGTCTTTTCAATCGTTAGTTATGCGATCATGCTTTGTATTTTTCTGACATTGTCCACCCCCAACTTTGGAACGCTGGCCCGTTATAAAATAGGATTTATGCCTTTCTTTCTATTGGTCATTCTTATCGACAACCCAATACTATCCCGTATTTCTTCTATTTACCAAAGATCAATTTCGAACCTTGTTCGGTAGAATGGGACGATCTACCTTTGTTTCTATATTTCAACTATGGAAAATCCGGTTATTATTTTTGGCGCAAATTCTTTGGGCCGTTCAGCAAAAGAAATTTTCGAAAGCAATGGAAATGTGGTCTATTGTTTTTTAGACGACAATAAAAAAACGCATAACACAGAGATTGACACGGTGACTGTATTAGGAAGTACAGATGACGATGGCTTTTTAAAATTAATAGGAAAGAAGTGCGAGGCCTTTGTAGCCATTGATGATAATAAATTAAGAAAGAGCATTGTGCAGATGTTGCAGGAAGTTAGGCATGTACAACCGGTCAACGCATTTCACAAATCTACCATCGTGCCTGAATCAGCAGAGATCGGCCATGGTAATTTTTTCGACATGGGGGTGAAGGTAGGCGTTGGAGCTAAGATTAAAAATCAATGCCTTATTCATGCCGGAGCTATTATTGGTGCTGAATCTTCTTTGGGAGATTTTGTTCAGGTGGGAGCAGGAACAATTGTTGGTGCGGGTGTTGAAATCGAGGACGAAGTGTTTATTGGATCCGGTGTCACGATCGTGGGTGGAATTACAATCGGCAAGGGTGCAAGAGTAGGAGCAGGCTCTGTGGTGGTAGCACCGATCAAAGCAGGCGAAACTGTTTTTGGAAATCCGGCACAAAAAATAAAGAGCTAGAAAAAATCCGTTAACCGAATGGCAAAAATCTCTGAAACCGATTTGATTCTAAATGATGATGGTAGTGTTTACCACCTTAATTTATTGCCGAAGCATATTAGTGATACGATCATCACAGTGGGTGATCCAAGTCGTGTTTATCGGGTTAGCCAATATTTTGATGATGTAGAGTTTGAAATGAACAAGCGTGAGTTCATCACACACGTAGGAACATTTAACGGAAAAAAAGTTACGGTTATCAGTACCGGTATAGGTACAGATAATATTGAAATATTCTTCACCGAGTTAGATGCGTTGATTAACATCGATCTTAAAACACGTGAACCCAAAAGCAGAAGAAAGAAAATAAAAGTAATTCGTATTGGTACCTCTGGAGCGTTGCAAGAAGATATACCCTTGGGCACTCACCTTGTTACCGACTATGCTGTTGGTCTCGACAATCTCATGAATTTTTATGATCTGAAAATGGATGAGTTCGAACAAGGTATTTCTGCTGACATAAAAAAGAACACCAGCTTAATGAGTGCGCCTTATGTAGTGAAGGGTTCTGATATGTTAAAAGAACAATTCGCTTTTGACATGGTCTCGGGTAATACCGTTACAACGCCAGGGTTCTATGCACCTCAGGGACGAGAGGTACGCATTCCCATAAAGTTTCCGAAACTGTTAGAAGAATTGAATTACTACCACAACAAAAGCAGCGACTTCTGGCTCACCAATTTTGAAATGGAAACGGCTGGTTATTATGCAATGGCTCGATTGCTTGGACACGAAGCATTAAGCGTAAACGCCATCATCGCGAATCGCGTAAAAAATAAATTCTCTAAAGACCCGAATAAGGTTGTTGACAGTTTGATCAAGAAAATTCTGGAGAGAATTTAAAAAATATTCAACGTTCCAAGTTGAAGGTTCAATAACTACATAGGGTATATTCTAAAACTTTGAACTTTGAACTAGGAACCTGAAACTGGGAACTATTGCCCCACTTCCATCTTCATAATGTGCTTACCGGCATTCAACGGATCGGAATGATAGAAGCCCGAAAGGATGCGGTGCGCAATTTGCTCGATTACTAATTCGTCATCTTTTTTACCTTCCTTACCTCTCCAGAAAACGCGTTGAGGGTGACGTTTCATGTCCTCCACATACGCGAAGGCGTTTTGATATTGTTCATCAGTAAAGGTAATGGTGAAGCAGGTTTTTACTTTTGTTGTGCTCATAGTGCGTGCTTATGGTTGTACATGTTTTGCAAGAGTTGTGCCATTTGGCAATCACACTAATTTTACAAAAAATCCAGATGTGACACCATACCTCTGACCGAAGGCGGTCGAAAGTGTCCGTGGGCGGGATGGGGATTTAAGTGTTTTGGCGTTTTGTGCTTACGTTGAGCGATGTAGAATTTAGAATTGTTGTTGGTTGTTCGTGGGTCGTTGTTCGTAGATTCCAACATAAATGTGTTTATCCGAAATTCAAATGATGTAACCATTAACCATTAACCGTTAACGAAGTGAATTCACCTTCAGGTTTACCTTTTAAGATTCCACCAATCGTTTTTATAATGGAATAGCACGATGCCAAATTCAGCACTATAGAAAATACCGGGGCGTTCTTTCGGACAGTATACATTAGAATAGGAGTAACCATTGATTGTAGTATCGCTTATGATTCGAACGCTTTCATTAATTTGTTCTGTGGCAGGTTGCAGTGTATTACCTCTCGTTGAACTGACCAGCGTAAAGAAATCATTGGTAGCTGAAATTTCTTCCGTTTCTCTATTGAAAAGCGATGCGCCAAATATTTCATAAAACGCGGTATCCGTGTTGTTTACCGGATTTGGGATGTCGTTCCAAATAGAATAACCGTACCCGATAGAAACAGAGCGTTTTAGGTGATAATGAAAATCAATAAAATCTGTAACATAATGAATTGCTTGAGCATTTAATTCTGGATGAGAACATGGTATATCCATAACTATGGAAGACTGGGTCACACCCATGCCAACAGAATCAAAAAGCAATTCTTCACCTTGCGAATTCACAAACGTAAAATTCTCATCACCTTCGAATGGAAGAAGATCAGTGTTTAGAAAATGTAATTCACCCAGTATAACATCGTCAGGGCATGTGCATTCAGAAAAAGTTAAGACGCTCGCAAGACACACCAGTGTTGCAGTTATTTTAAAATACATAAAACTTGTTTTACCGTATCGCTTCATATCCATATGCATGTAAACCTGTTGTTGCCACTACTACACCTTTTTTGCCATTCTTGCCGGGCACGGCCACGCATACGCCATAAAACCATGCGCCACTATTTGCACCAAGATCAGGTGATTTTACTTTCCATAAGTGTTTGCCGGTTTCTGCATCTACGGCATGTAACAAGCCATCGCCACCACCTAAATAATAGACTACACCATTAAGATAACTTAACTCAGAGCAAGTGCCGGTGTTTTGTTCTTTCCACAACATATTGCCATTGGTTATATCAACACAATATAGAAAACGATCTTCGCAGGCCGAGAACAATTTGTTATCGACCAATATCATGCGCGAAGTTAACGGTGAGGTGCCGAGGTAAGTACGCCAAAGCTCTTCGCCTGTCATGGCATCAACACCATGAATGTAATTAGAAGATTGGAAGTAAAGATTTGGTGCTTGGTATAAAAGGTCACCAACACCTCGTGTCTCTCGGTTGGGGTTCACGACAACTTTTTTATACTCGTATTTACTTTGCGTAATGTTGTAGAGGTTTAATTCGGTAAGCCCCCAGCCAGCATTCGTGAAATCTGTGTACGGATTCTCTATACCAAAAGCTAAGTAAGTATCACCTTCACTTTTGAAAGTTTTCATACTGTTGAGCCCTCCTTGCGCATTGGTAGGAGGATTGTCCACCAACGTGTACTCGGGAGTCAATAAAAGTTGTTCTTCGGCAGAAGAAGTCAAATCGCCAATGTAGATTTTTTCATCATCAAGTGGTTCGTAGTTTGCTCCTGAAGTGATATAGCTATTATCGATTCCCGTGTTGTTACTCGTGCGAGAACGAAAACTTTTGTATTTCCATAAGCTCTGACCTGTTGCCAAATCAATGCAATACGAACTTGTAGAGTAGTTAAAAAACAGACGTTCATTATTTTGAAAGTATGTTTTTCGCACAATTTCGATTGGATCTTTGTATGTGGGATCAGTCCATAATGATAACAAGTCACCCCATTCCCAGTTTACTTTACCATCTAAAGAATTTAATGAAATGATCTTACGACTTCCATCTTTATTACCTCCCAATAAAAAATTGTTTTCATTGTAGATGATTGGGGTTGCAATGCTAACTTCTGCCAAATAATTATTATTGGAAATAGAAGTTTTCCATAAATGGGGTAGCTTGATTGCTACCCCATCCTTATCAAAAAAACTCTCTTCATCCCGATTACAAGAACAAAAATTGAATAGTAAACATAAGATTACTATTGGTATCAATAAATTTATTACTCGCATATTTGATTCTATCTTCTTGGGGTAAAGAAAAATTGATCGACTCCAAATATAGTTCTATCAAAAACCCCATTATAAACCCTTATCATCTCCGCATGCTCCCTCATCTCCAAATGATTTACCCCCAAAGCTTCAATGCGCGTGGCGTTGTTTGACCATGGCGAGTGGTAGCCAGTTTGTGAGGGGGCTTTTATGAAGCCATCGCTTAGTGTATTTACAGGACTGTAAGTAGTGTAAAATACGGTATGTGTATTTTGTTGCTGGCATTGCAAGTATTGGGCATACGTTGCCTGTGTGCCGTTATATTGGCTCATACACTGTCCAAAACCTGTGTAGTCTAAAACCTGCGAACTGGTGGTGATGGAAGCCGGTATGCTGGCACCTATCAAATCGTTCCATCCGCGCTCACTGCCATCTTTTAACCAATTGGCACTTGTGTCCCATCCATCTGCTCTCCAGCGGTATAGTGCAGCGCCAAACGGGTTTAGAAATGCTTTGGCAATATTGGCTTGCTTTAGCGTACGGCATACTTCGTAGGCTTGCTGTGTGGCGCTTGCTAGTTCTCCATCGCCCCAACCCGCTGCAACAGAAGCAATGCGCCAAAGCACGGGGCTGCTTTCATTTCCATAGATGTGTATTTTCGGCAGGGTAGAAGTAGCAGTACGATCTCCGTTATTCATGTAGGCACTTCCTTCAGCAAGGTCAGTAGCAGTGGCACCACCCATTAAAGCATTTAATATTGTATTTACCTCGCGCTCAGCCATGTCTTTAAATCTGTGAGAAGCCACTTCATAGAGCAGACCCGCAGCTAGTCCGAGTTCGCGAATGGGGCCTTTTAATACCTTGTCAACTCCGTTTACTACAAAGTTGCCAGCCGTGTTATTGGCTAAATTGTTTGAAATGCGCGCTCCATCCATGGGTGCCCCTGCGGTGATGATGCCGCCAAATTGATTGCTCTGGGCCGGGGTCGGGTGTTGCACAATATGCCGCGCCACAACGCCACCTGTGCTGTGGCCAAAATAAATTGTGTTATTGTTAACAGGAATGGGAATTCGAGAAGCAAAGTCAGCAACACCACCTGCAGAAATATAATCTCCGTTGCTGCCTTCAATCATACGTCTCTCAGTCCTGAAAAGAGTTTGCCACGCGGCCCACTGATCACGATCATCACCAAGGCCGTGTACATAAATAGGCGTTCGATCTGTTTGTGCTGAACTTACACCATAGTTCACTAAAAGTATGAACAGTGCTATAAAAATAGTTAATGTTATTTTTTTCATGTTAGTTAATGTTTATAGTGGCCGTAACATTTTCAAAGTAGGTATGGGTTTCGGTTTTTCTCTTTTCACCGGTTATGGGGTCAATGTCCCAGCTTTGTAAGAAGGTAGCCTCGGGTACTAATTTGTTTTGCTCGTTATAGACATAACTATAATATACTTGACAAACTATATTTTCTTGCTCATCATATAAAGTAGAGCCCATCATAATGCCAAGGGCAGTATTGAAAATATCCACCGAGGTTAAATTATCGGCTTCGTCTTTTTGGCGCAGTGTACTTTCTCCACCTTTACCTTTTCCGGTGCGCACACTTGTCATACCATTTCCTAAATCCTGAACAATACTGCCTTGTGCTTTGGCGCGGGCAAGTATCTTCGCTACATTTTCTGCAGTGTTAACGCCCATGGCTGTAAAAATAGCATTGGGGTTTTCGAAAACATTTGCCACGGCATCTTTCAAAGAAGCTATTGGCACTTTGTGCGTAAATAAAAGTGCGCCTTTGTCATCGTAAAATCTGCCCATGCCAGCGCGATCCACCTCGGTTATCTTTACTTCCCGCAGGTCGCTGGGTGGTGTTTCGTGTTGCACACTTAAATCGTTCTTTGGTTTTTGTTTCTCAATGCGCCAGGCCGATGTGCCATCGGCATAGGCGCTCATTTTTATTTTGTTTCTTTCAGAAAATGCCATGGCCTGAATTTTTTGCTGCGCGTTGGCATCATCAGCATTTTGTAGCGAAGGAACGGTGAGTGTTTCAACTTCGTACTCCAGATTGATAATACCCGGATCAATGTGTGATTGTTTTGATTTTACATTTTCAACATCAACATCTTTTTGACAAGACGCCAATAAAAAGAGAAACACAAGCGGAATTATCCATTGCGTTAAACGTGTTGAACTTTTGTAGGGGGGGTAATAGATTTTTTTCGGTTTTTCATAAAACGGTTTTTAGTTACTCTTAAATGTACGACCATTAGAACCTATGATCAAAATCGATAGATTAACTTATTGATAAATTCGAGGGGCAATTCAAATAGTCCCTTCACTTAGCTTATCAAGGCTAAAGCCCACTCAACTTTCATTCGGAATAACCACGCACTTAAGTGCGTGGTTATTGAACGATTCTTAACATGGACTTTAGTCCAAAACGACAATTTGAAATACAATCATTCTATGTTTAATGGATGATATTAACTGTAGATTAGTTCACGATACATTGTGATCCAACATTGAAGTTTAAACTTCAAACCCGGAACGTTGAACTTGAAACCAATATCAGACTATCTTCGCACCCAATGAGAAACTGTACAATTTTTACGCTATCAAATGGCATCCGTGTCGTACATCAATATATTCCAACCACTCACATCGTTCACTGCGGGGTTTTCCTTGGGATTGGCAGTCGGGATGAGACCTTAGCCAATCAGGGTATCGCACACTTTTGGGAGCACATGGCTTTCAAGGGAACGAAAAAGCGCAGCTCGCTGGATATTATTACCAGTCTAGATTCTATTGGGGGAGAGCTGAATGCCTTTACCGACAAGGAGAAGGTGGTGTTCTACGCCTCTGTTCGAAGCAACTATTTTGAACTCGCAGTTGATGTATTGACTGATATTACCTTTCAATCCGTTTTTCCTGAAAAGGAATTGGAGAAGGAGCGTGGTGTAATCCTGGAAGAGATGGGAATGTATTTTGATAATCCGGATGATGCTATTCAGGATGAATTGGAAGCGTTGATTTTCAAAAATCATCCTATGGGGATGAACATTCTCGGTCGTGAGGAAACAGTTCAGAGCTTAAAGAAAAAAGATTTCCAGACGTTTTTTCATAATCATGCTGACAACAGAAAGATTGTTTTTAGCTGCGTTGGAAATATTACACTCGAGCAAGTTGAGAAGTTGGCTAAAAAAT
>JANODK010000133.1:0-6040 GCA_031412655.1 Chryseolinea sp. | reverse complement strand
TTACGACTTCCTTCTAATACTTCTTTTGCAATCTCGGGTGCGATTTTATTAATCGGCCAACCTAAAATAGCAATGGCCATTAAGGGCTCTCCGCCCATAGCATAAATATCACTTATCGCATTTACAGATGCGATGGCACCGAATGTAAAAGGATCATCCACAATCGGCATAAAAAAATCCGTTGTGCTTACAATGCAATTTCCATCACCCAGATCAAAAACAGCCGCATCGTCTTTCGATTCATTGCCGACCAATAAATTTGGAAACAACGCTTTGGGCAGATCCGAGTGAAGCATTTTATCCAATACAGATGGTGAAATTTTACATCCACATCCTGCTCCGTGACTGTATTGAGTAAGTTTAATCTTTTCCATTTCTATGCTATGATGCGAAGTGCATTCGCTTGTGTGATTAATTTCTGAGCGAAATCATCTGATGAAACTCCATTCCACGATGATTCTAATTTGACTCTGTTTTTTTTCTTTTCTAATCCACGAAGGTAGGCCTTGTCATAATACGTCAGCAAAATGTCAATGGTGGAATACATATCGTTCTCCATTAATTTTTCTTTGGCCAAGTTGAAATATTGCCCGCCTAATTTTTTCGTAACGTTTATCATGGCTTGAAGAAACTCTTCTTTGTCCGCTTCTCCATATTCATTTACCAATCGCTGAATGCGTATCGGTTTATCTACTTTCACTTCTACTACCATGCTGGTTCGCATCGTTTGCCATAGATCCTGCGGAAGAAAAATCTTTCCAATGGCGACTGATTCGTCTTCAATCCAGATTCGTTTGTTGAGATCAAGCTTTGCAATTTCTTCGAACAATTCGTTTTGAAATTGTTCGGTTGTGGGTTGTGCCGGCTTCATTAATCCACCGAAAGCAGAACCTTTGTGATGGGCTAATCCTTCGAGGTCAATAATCTGTTCACCTTTCCGCGAAAGCGCCTGTAGGATTTCACTTTTCCCACTACCGGTATATCCACCCAACACAAGAAATTGAAACGGTTTTGCAAACGACTCGACTGCATGTTGCCGATATGCTTTATAACCGCCTTTAAGCTGATGCGTCCTCACACCTGCCATACCAACAAACTGACAGAAGTTCGATGATCGCATTCCTCCTCGCCAGCAGTGCACAATTATTTCATTGCCGATCTGCTGTGCGTTGATAATAATATCATGAAGTCGTGGACCCACTAAACGAAAACCGGTCTTGATTGCTTCGGGCTGACCTTTCTGTTTATAGTCAGTACCTACAGCAATGCGTTCTTCATTATTAAGTAACGGAATATTGAGAGCAGAGCGAATGTGCCCTTCCTGAAATTCGCCTTCCGAGCGCACATCAACAACAGGAAGCTGATGACGAAGTTGGAGGAATTCTTCCAGATTGATTTGCATGAAGCAATTTACGAAGCGGAAGTGGTTATCAGTTAATAGTTAAAGGTTAATCGCACCACAATTAACTTTTAACCATTAACTATTACCTGGGCTCAGTTATCAGAGAAATTAACCCCGATGTTAGAAGCAATACCAATCCGAACACCGTAGTTCAAATACTTGCCATCTTGAAAAGCGGCTGCTGCTTCTAATCTGAAAATGCGGAAAATGCCATCGATGGTATATCCTACCTCTGTGTAATTCTTAGAAGTTGGTGAGGCTAGGTAATTCACAAAAATATTTTCATGAATGCCGGCCATGCGCACTAACAAAATATTGGTGACAAGAAATTTTCTGAACTGATAGTGTACGTTACCTGAAAAGTATTTGTCGGATGTACTGAATTTATAATAATCCAATAACCGAAAACTTCCGACAGGATCGGTTGTAACAAATGGCGTTTGATTACCGAGGAAATGCTTGTAATCCATGAAATACATTTTGTTTGAATTCAGAAACAATCCTCCTCGCAAATTGAAATCAAGTTTACCGCGAATGCCCAAACTAAACTGATGACGCACACCCAACTCAATTTGATCGAAATCAACATCACTACCTAATACACTATTAAATCCTTTTCTATAGTCAAATAAAAATGTTGGTGATGAATTATGGATTTCCATTTTTCGATCATTTCGAATTCTATATTTCAACCACGGTCGTGTTGTAACGCCAACCGAAGCAATCATAGCTTGGTTTAATGGAAATTCTGTTGGGATCAATTCATCGTTTACGGGTCTGTTTTCAGTATATCCTTCTATGCTTTTCCAATTGATCAGTTTATAATCTGAATTATTAAAGAGTTCTCTGCGCTGTGCCCATGATGCCGATGCACGCACAGTCAAAAACAAATTGATGTTTCGGGTATACGACAGATCAACAAATTCTCGTTCGTAAATTTTCATCAAATTCTTTTCCATAAAAAGCGTGGTGAAATCATTGACAATTGGATGAATAGGTTCATCCATATTGTATTGTTTTATGTATCGGCCACCAACGGCTTCGAACGTATATTTTTTGTTGCGCAATTTAAAATTCAAATTCCCTGAAAATACCTCTCTTGAAAACGCATAACGAAATGTAGGTGAAATGGTAAGACGTGTTTTGTTAGTGTCTTGCAGGATGGTCCCCCACGAAAGTTTATGAATAAGATTCCAGCCTTCCACAGTATTGAAACCTCCCATGAGCATATGGATTTTAAAGTTGGAATGTTTACCCGTCTTATAACTATCACCTATAAGAATATCCCATGGCTGAAAGCCTTTGTGCTTCGATGCTTTTAAGGTATCGCCTGCTTCTTTCTTTCTTTCCACTACACTTAGGCTGTCCATCTTTTCATATCCCTTCACCTCTTCAGTTGTTAATGGAATAGGGCGGATGTCGCTCCAGTAAGTAGAATCTTTTTTATAGGCACCACTGTCAATCTTGAATGTTACCTCCGAAATTACCTCTGGTTCTTTTTGCTTTTTCTGTTCCTCCTTCTCATACTCTTTCACCAACGATTTTAATTCTTTGTTTGTGATTTCTTTTCCGGAAGCCAAGCGCTCCTGAAGTTGTTTATTCTTATCGTCTTTTCCTTTCGATTTAACTTGCTGCTGTTGAATTTGCTTGGCTTGTTCAGGCTCTTTCTTTTCATCAATCACCTCCATCTTCTTAGGCTCTACATATATTTTCGGATTGAGCTTGATTTTATAATCGCTGGTGGTAGCGAAATACTTATATTCAAAATCAAAACCAAAAAACTTACCGTTGATATTAAATTGATGTGTCACCGGCATCCATACTTTATCTTCAATAGGTGCGCAAACTGATTTAAGATGTACCGTTACACCTGATCGTGTAGTTGTAAAATCAAAACTGTGTATGCTCCACCAATCTTCTACGAGATAAAGCATACCCTCTATTACATTATCACCTTTTGATCGCGGTGTAACTTTAATCCGGCTCACGTCATAATCACGATCCTTAAACGTTCCCTGATACTCAAATGTATAATACGAAAATGCTTTAGGCGATAATGGAGAAATTGTTTCAACAACCTCAGGCTCATAGAAACTTCCTGTGATATATTGATTGGGTGAAGTGTTATTATCTTTACCATCAGTGCGAATGGAAATTACTTTCTCCTCCACTTTATTCGGACGTGTATATTTAATTTCACTAACCGACTCCGTAACAAAAACACTATTCTTCTTAATACCTTCTTTCTCTAATGCTTTTTTGGCGAGCCAGGGATAGTCTTTTAATTTACCAACACCCTTTATATACACTCGCCCTGAATATCCATCCAGTTGCTGCGTGTGATACTTTGCTTTCGCGATGGCCTTGCGCATGATCGTGTATGCCGGATCTTCATTGTTTCCATCCACAACAAAAGTTTGCAACACAGTGGGCTGAACTTTCATTGTAATATTCACGATTTCAAAATCAGTTTTCACATCGATGATGCGTACTTCTGTTTGATAGCCGAGATATTGATACACCAATTCGTATCTGCCAGGAGGTAAAGTGATTTCATAATCTCCATTTACATTGGAAGTAGAACCGGAGCCAGTCTGCTTTACAAAAATGGTTGCATAGGGTAATGGGGAATTGGTTTCGTCTTTAATATTGCCGCGAATACCTGTGGCGTATGAGGAAAAGCCAAAGACAATAAAGATGCTAACGAAAACAAATTTGTAATGAGCGGCCAAGTGAGAGGGGTTTTGAGTTGATATTAATCTTTGTAGAAGCCTTTCGCCCGGATTATTTCTTCGACCACATCCGGCACCAGATAACGAATGGATTGGTTTTTTCTGATGCAGTTCCGAATAAATGTTGCTGAAATATCAAGCATAGGCGAATCAACCATCTTAACGTTTGGATGACGTGTAAGTTCTGAATTTGTTACACCGGGTCGGGGATAAACATAGAGTCCGTAGTCTTCCAGAATGCGTTCGTGGTTTTTCCACTTGGTGAAGGCCGGAAGGTTGTCTTCTCCCATGATAATTTTGAATTCCTTATCGGGATATTTTTCATGTAGATGAACGAGTGTATGGATTGTATAGCTCGGCTTGGTAAGATGAAATTCTACATCGCATGCCTCTAATTTATAATGATCGTGAATGGCCTGGCGCACCATATCGTATCGATCGAATTCATGCAAAAGTCCTTTGCTGGGTTTAAATGGATTTTGGGGAGACACTACAAACCAAACTTTTTTAAGATCAGTAGTTTCGGCCATGATGTTGGCAATAATCAAATGCCCGATGTGTATGGGGTTGAAGGAGCCGAAGAATAGACCTATTTTATTTTGTGAACTCACGGCCTTTGGTTCTTAGATATTCAGCTGGTGTAAAGACAGGAATCAATGAGGGTTTAAAATGTTTTTTGTCTCTTGTAATAATTGCCTCTAAACCTACTACTTTGGCAGCACTAAAATATTGCAATCCATCTTCAAAATCCACAAAGCCCGATTCAATTACTTGCTTAAAGAAAAATGTTTCGAGCTCAACAACATTAATCAGGTCTAAGAATTTTGCCACAACATCAAATGGATTCAAGTCATGTTTATCAGCAATGTAAGCAACATTGGCTAGGGAGAGGGCAGAAATATAAATATCGATTTTGCCCTGATCCTTCAGATGAAACAGAGCTTCCGCATCTTTGACAAATTCCGAACGATTAAGTGCAAGATCAAGGACAATGTTTGTATCGAGAAACAACGGGATAGCCATCACTTATATTTTTCCATCAGGTATTTATAACGCTCTTCCTTGTGGTCAAAATCTTTCTGGGCTTTACCCAGGATTCCTTTGAGCTCCGTCACAGAAGATTTTTTCTTGTTTGTGCGAATTGGTTTGGATATCTTTTTCAAATAACCCTCTACTATTTTTGACAGACTTTCTCCCTTTTTTTTAGAAAGCTGCCTGGCCGACTTAACCACATCTGAATTTATAGTAAGTGTAATTTTTGAATTCATACCGCTGTCATCTACCTATTGACTTTAGTAAAACTACAAAATCGGCCATGAAGTTTCAATTCCGCTATTTGGCCTTAAAATCATTATACAACTGCTGCGCTTCTGCCAATGATTTTTCGAGGGTTTCGTTTACGAGAATAACATCAAACTTACCTTGAAACGACATTTCGAATTGTGCTTTGAACAATCTACGGGATAGACTCTCTTCTGATTCGGTGCCACGATCTTTCAATCGTTCTTTCAATACTTCCAATGAAGGTACTTTTACAAATATGGCTAACGCTTTGTCTCCAAAATATTTCTTGAGGCTTAGTCCGCCTTTTACATCGACATCAAAAATTACATTCTTACCTTCTGCCCAGAGCCGCTCAATTTCTGATTTTAGAGTGCCATAAAAATTACCTTCATATACTTCTTCCCACTCGATGAATTCATCACCATCTATTTTCTTTTTAAAATCTTCAGGTGTTAGAAAATAATAATCTTTTCCGTGCTGTTCGATTCGGCCACGCCTATCACGTGTAGACGCTGAAATGGAAAACCCCAAATCGGGGTTGGTGGTAAGGAGGTGTTTAACCAGTGTTGTTTTGCCAGAGCCAGATGGGGCAGAAGGTAAGAATGTAATTTTTGATGTCGAT
>JANODK010000132.1:0-18430 GCA_031412655.1 Chryseolinea sp. | reverse complement strand
CACATCTTCGCCTTCTAACAATTGAGTAAAATCTTTTACCTCCGGTGTTGCACCTCTTCTATACACTTTGGTCTTTTTTTCATTAGGATCAATTAACCAGCCGAGTAAACATCCATTATCAATCCACTCCTTCATTTTTTCTTCCAATTCGATTAAGTTATCGGATGGTGATAGGAGTTCTATAACAAAATCTGGGCAGACATGTGCGAATTTTTTTCTATCTTCGCTTGATACGTTTGACCACTTTTCCTTTTTTATGAAAGCAGCATCAGGTGAACGAACAGCATTGTTAGGTAAGGTGAAGCCTGCATTTGAATCAAAAGTAAAACCCAACTTGTGTTCTTTATTCCAGATTCCTAGCTCGGTGGCAATGCTGGAATTAAATAGTGCTGATTCTGATCCGGTTGGTGCCATGATAATAATTTCACCGTTTGAGTTGCGCTCTAACTTGATTAAATGGTTCTCCTGACAGAATTTAAAAAACTGATCCTCTGTCATTCCGCCAATGGACTTCGTTTTAATTTTAACTGGATAATCCATACCACTTTCTTTAAGTCAAATATACGATATTTAAGGACGATTAGACGAGCTTCAAAATGCCAAAAGTATTATCCGCAAAACAAATTAAAGAATGGGATGCGTACACCATTCAGTACGAACCGATTGCTTCAATCGATTTGATGGAGCGTGCGTGTCGGGCATTTGAATCGTGGTTTGTAGAAAGGTTTGATATTCATCATCGCATAGGCATTATCTGTGGAACGGGGAATAATGGTGGGGATGGATTAGGGATTGCGAGATTACTTTATGAGTCGGGATATAATGTTCAAGTTTGGATTGTTAAGGGTGATGCAACAGAGTCGATCGATTTTAAAATAAACCAAGACCGACTTAGAAACAAAATTTCAATAGCCGAGATAACATTGAAATGTGATCAAAGCATATTCTCGTCATGTGATATTCTGATCGATGCCATCTTCGGTTCAGGATTGTCGCGAGCGCCTGAAGGGTTATATTCAAAAGCAATTGAATGCATCAATCAAACTAATGCTTTGAGAATTGCAGTGGATGTTCCATCCGGTTTAATGATGTATAAATCTTCAACGGGTTCAATTGTTAAAGCTCACTACACAGTTTCATTTCAATTACCGAAGCTGGTATTTTTTCTTCCACAGAGTTATCCGTTTGTTGGACGTTGGAGTATTGTTTCGATTGGCCTGAATAAAGATTTTATCAAGCAAGCACAAACACCTTATTCTTATATTTCTTTAAAGGATATAAAACGAATTGTAAAACCACGTCTCACCTTCGATCATAAAGGACGATATGGACATGCATTAATTATAGCGGGAAGCATCGGCAAAATAGGAGCATCCGTTTTAGCATCGCGTGCTTCGCTTCGCGCAGGCTTGGGACTCTTAACAGTTCATATTCCAAAGTGCGGAAATACAATACTGCAAACAGCAGTTCCAGAGGCAATGGTGACCATTGATAAGAATGAAGAGTTCTTTATATCCATTGAAAATACAGATCAGTACTCTGCGATAGGTATTGGACCGGGCCTTGGTCAAAATCCGGAAACGGTAAAAGCATTTGCTTCCGTTTTGAAACAATTTAAATCACCGATGGTTATTGATGCGGATGCCTTAAACATTTTATCCGCGAATAAGGAATTGATGAATTACATCCCACAAGGAAGTATCCTCACACCTCATCCAAAAGAATTTGAGCGATTGGTCGGAAGTTGGAAAGATGATTTTGAAAGATTAGAGAAACAACAGCAATTAGCGAAGCAATTAAAATGTGTTGTTGTTTTAAAGGGAGCGTATTCATCGATCGCATCACCAGAAGGAGATGTGTATTTTAACTCAACCGGAAATCCAGGAATGGCAACAGGTGGTAGTGGAGATGTTCTTACTGGAATATTGACAGGCTTGTTAGCTCAACATTATTCTCCACTAGAAGCAGCACAATTAGGTGTATACCTTCATGGACTTTCAGGCGACATGGCGGCTTATGAAAAAGGGATGAATAGTTTAATCGCTTCTGATATAATAGAGTTTCTTCCAAGTGCCTTTAAGAAAATAGCTTCTTGAATTATAATAATTATAAGTAAAATTTGAATAGCTGATCTCCTCGTCTACTTTTGATGCAATCAATTTTGAAATACTATGCTGGCTGATGAAATAAAAAATGCAATCCGCGATGTACAGGATTATCCGAAACCGGGAATTGTATTCAAAGACATCACACCCATTTTTGATGATCCTAAGTTGGTGCGTAAAATAGTAAAAGCATTGGCGGAAGAATATGCGGATCTAAAAATTGATGCCATTGCATCTGTTGAAGCGCGGGGATTTATTTTTGGTTCTGTTTTGGCAAACGAATTGGGATGTAGATTTTTGCCGATTCGAAAAGAAGGAAAGCTCCCTTTTAAAACGCGATCTCAAACTTATGCGTTGGAATACGGAACAGCTACCATTGAGATACATGATGACGCTGTTAAGCCCGGTTGGCGTGTGTTGGTGCACGATGATTTACTTGCGACAGGCGGAACAGCATCTGCTACAGCCGATTTGATAAAAAGCTTTGATGGCACATTGACTGGATTTTCATTTTTGGTTAATCTCAGTTTTTTACCGGGAGAGCAAAAACTAATAGAGCGATTTGGTCTTAAACCTCATTATTTGGTGAGTTATTAACTTTCTTGTTTTTGTATTGTTAAGATAAGTATGGCAGATGCAATTCATATACCCATGTTCCCGCTTGGCATTTTGCCATTGCCTGGCGAACTGGTCCCACTTCATATTTTCGAACCGCGTTACAAGCAGCTTCTTCATGATGCAGAAGCTCACGACATCCGTTTTGGGATTTATTTTAGTCATGAAGTGAATGCAGAGAAGATTGGGTCGTTGATGAAACTGGAAACGATAATTAAAAGATATCCAGGAGGAGAAGCTGATATCATCGTAAAGTGTCAAGATGTTTTTTCGATGGGACTGTTGCTTCGTACCTATAAAGACAAGATGTATCCTGGTGCTGATGTTCGATTGTGGAATGTAGATGATCAGATTTTTCCGGATCAGCCTTTGCTTCAACCTTTTCAGGATTATTTAAAGCTTCGGAACATAAAACCGCATGAATCTCACTTTACACTTTATGATGTTGCCGCTGAGCTCAGCCTTGATGTAAATGATCGTTATAAATTTTTAACGCTTTCCCCCGACAAGCGTGAGGCTTTTTTGATGAATCATGTCCGTTTCCAAACACATGTGTTACAACAAGAAGATAAAAGCAAGGATGTTTTTCATCTCAATTGATTTGAAAGTATTTTTTTTATTTCTGTAACCAACGCATTGAATAATCGTTGTCGCAATCTTTTTGGTAAAAAGTGAATCTTATTTTCAGAGTCTCGCGTTTCATGCGACCTGTTTATTTTTTTTATGTTAATGATTTAGTTAACATTAATTAACGTTTGCGCTGCAACTTTCATAACGAGTAGGTCGTCTTATCGCTAAACAAATAAAAAGCTTTATGAAAAAGACCCTCTCAATTTTTGTTGTACTCCTTGCGATCAGCAGTGTATTAAGTGCGCGTAGAATGGATAAGCCAGAAGAGGCATCCGCAATGGCGGTTACTAAAAGTGGCTCCTTAGTGAAGCTATTTTACAAAGGAGTAAAAGACTGTAATGTAAAAGTGACCATCACAAATTCAGAAAATCTAGTTGTATTTGAAGAGATGATCAAACATGTTGACGGATTTATGAGACCCTATAATTTTTCAAAACTTCCGGAAGGCGATTATACCATCAAATTGGTTGATCACCTCGGAAAGAAAATTGAAAAAATAAGTTATCGCAATGGAAAAATAGAGAGACTAGCTAACCTCATTCGTATATCTGGTGGAGAAGATAGGTATTTGCTTACCATCTCGAACAAAGGAAAAGACACATTTGGTGTGAATATATATAATGACAATGGTGATTTGCTGTACTCACATTCAGAAGAGGCGGATGGTGACTTCGCAAAGGTCTATGATCTGTCGAAAGTTTCTGAAAAATTTTCATTTGTGATTACCGATAACTCAGGGAACACAAAGCAGATTCAATATTAATCGGAAAGTCTTCACACTACAGGCTTTCAAAAAGCAACTTGGTTCGCCAAGTTGCTTTTTGTTTTTCATATGGACTCAATTGAGAAATAAAATTGTGAAGTTGGATTCATTATCAAATTAAGAGTTTGCAGAACATCTCTCTTTCAAATCATTCAATTACTACTGCATACGCTATTCTGGATTTGAATAATATCAAATTGCAAACGTTGTACTAAATTTTCTTTAGTCAGAATGCGATTGCACCCCTCAACGACAAACAAATATTCACTTTTTGTTCGCAAATTTTTCCGCAAACGATTTTTAAACGAATCAATATGGTTTCCTTACAACTTTCAGCCCCGAGTCATCCAGTTGCCGTTCTTTGTATCATAACAAAAACGAAAAAGCATATGAAAACAAAATCCCTTTTAATCGCAGCTCTGGTAGTAGTAAGTGCTACTGTATCAGCATTCGCAAAAGAAGAGCCAACAAAAGCAGGCTTAGCCATCGTACCTGTTAAAGGATCTCAGACTTTTAAGGTAATCTATAAAAGTGAGAACACAGGATTCACTAAGGTGAACATCTATAATGCAGAATCGAAAGTGATCTTTACTGAATCAGTTTCAAATTCTGGTGGGTTTATATTACCATTAAACTTCGCTGGTCTTACCGCTGGAGAGTATACAATCGAGCTTATCGATGCAACTGGAACAAAAACTGAAAAAGTAAATTTTCAACCCACTGCTAAATCAGCATTGAATGTACACGTTGCAAAAATGAGCGAAGCAGGTAAGTTCTTATTAGCCGTTTCAAACTCGAAGCAAGAAGTTCTTACAGTTAAAATCTATGATAACTTCAATAACCTGGTTTATAACGAAACAAAAGAATTGAATGGTGACTTCGCACAAGTGTATGCATTGAAAAACACTTCTGCTACCTATACATTCGAAGTTTCCGATAACACTGGTAACACAAAAACAGTAACATTTTAATTTAAGAGATTTCTCTCTCAAAAAAAGCCTGGGGTAACCTGGGCTTTTTTGTTTCAATTATCTGATATAAATCAGGTTGGCTGGCGATCTTTATCAGAATCTTTCCTCATCGATCATTGCAGTTTTGTTTCGCAGACAGGTTCATAAATGACGTTCGAGATTGAGTTTAAAGTCCGTTTTTAATTCTGACTCAATTCGTTATTTTTACTTCCATCAAAAAAATGAAACTAACAATCCTATGAAAAAAATACTCGTTCCGATTGATTTCTCAAAGCCGTCATTATTAGCGGCCGAAACAGCTGCTGATATAGCCCGTAAAGCGGGTGCTGAATTGATCCTACTCCATGTTGTTGAAGAGGCAACAGGTAACTCCATTAATGTAGAAGGCCAGGTAACAGAGGGAGGTGATTGGGAAGAAAGGCTTTTTACCATGAAGCTGATAGAGAAGGCTAAGAAACAATTGGCAAAAGTATTGGACGATGCCATGTTTGAGGGTGTTAAAGTGCGTCCAGAACTTCGCTTAGGCTCTCCCTATCATGGTATGAATGCTATGGTTACTGAACGCAAAGTGGATTTGGTTGTGATGGGCACAGCGGGCCACTCTGATTTAGAGCACATGATTATCGGATCAAACACAGAAAAAGTAGTACGGATGTCACACTGCCCTGTGTTAACGCTACATAATAAGCCATCGGGCAAGGACTTTAAAGACATTGTATATGCCACTTCGATGAGTAAAGATGAAGAGGTATTTTCTAAAATTGTGAGAAGGACCCAGCAGTTGTATGATTCAACAGTTCACCTCGTGCGCATTAATACGCCCGGCAATTTTCAACGGGATGCCATTGTGAAAAAGTATATGGCAGATTTTGCAAAGAAGCTCCAGCTTAAGAATTTTACAATCAATGTTTTTAATGATGTAACCGAAGAAGAGGGTATAATATACTTTGCAGAGAGTATCAATGCAGATTTAATAGCCATGGCTACACATGGTCGAACAGGATTTGCGCATGTACTGGCTGGAAGCATTGCAGAGGATGTTGTTCGCCACTCCAAACGCCCGGTACTTACTTTTGTAACGAAGAAATAGAATTAGACCTTTGAATAAATAAAGTAGGCTGCCCAACGGCAGCCTACTTTATTTTACTATGGTTTAGAAATTTCCTGCCCAGATTACTAAGGCTGCTTTTTTGTAAATGCTGCTTTAAATGCATTGCTTAATTCATCACTCGCTTTTTTCAAGCTATCTTCTACTTCTTTCCAGCGTTCTTTATTCTCAGCTTCCTTTTTCAGTTTTTCGGCAGAGACCTTAAGCTCTTCATATTTTAACTGAAATTCCTTTTGTAGCCTTTCGCCAGCCTCTCCCAATTCCTCCATAAATCCATCTACCTTTTTACCAAAACCTTTAAAGGCCTTTTCTGCCTTTCCTTCATCATTTGTTTCCATAGCCTCTTAATTTTTTACAATTTACTAAGCTAAAATACGAAATATGCCCGAAGAAGACCAACTGGATTATTTGCAACGATTGTTAGAGAGTAAATCAACAGCCAAGCAAATCACCTATAAAAATCTGCTTGTGGCCTTTCAGCTCCTCTTAAAAGAATCAAAACGTGTGGTTGGCGAACTGAAGAAAAAAATGAAACCGGGCGATGAAGATGTAACAGTTGAATTTAAATCGGTCAACGAGCATGAATTTCAGGTAAAGCTGGCGGGCGATCTTTTGGTGTTTGTGCTTCATACCAACATTGTAACGCTGCCTGAAAGTCATACATTAATGCAAGAACCGTACATTAAAGAGAATGAGTTGAATCGTTATTTTGGCCAGATCATGATTTATAACTTTATGTCTGATTCACTTAAGTTCAATCGTATTAATGACCCTGGCTATCTTCTTGCGCGCATTCTGATAAATCATGAAAATAGATTTGTGGCAGAAGGTGAGGGGCAGCTTGCCATCTTGTTTGCAAACATTTCTGAAGCAGCAATCTCAGAACAGGAATTAAATATAATGGTGAAATTCTCGTTATTAACCGCTATTGAGAATGATTTAATGGCGCCCGCTTTTCCGGATGTTCGGTTTATTACATTGTATCAAAAACTGGAGAAAACTCAGGAGCTTGGCGGTGGGCAGAAAATTGGATTCCGGATGAGCCATCAAACCAAAATCGAATAAAATGAATGAATTAAACGTCTTTAGTGAATAAAAGAAATAACTGAAGTACCACTGTCCATTTTCTAAAAACATTAACTTTGATTAACAAGATTAACTCGAATTACCTTTTGAAAATACATCGCTTCTTTCTTCTTTTATGTGTTGTGTTGGTGTTGGCATGCAGCTCACACAAGCATCATAAAAACAAGAAATTAAAACCAGGCAAACCAATTCCCTGTCCTTTAAAAGACTGCTGATGAACCTTCGTAAAATTGTGATCGCTATTGATGGGTATTCGGCCTGCGGAAAAAGCACAACGGCAAAAGAAGTAGCCAATATTCTTGGCTATCGTTACATTGATTCAGGTGCCATGTATCGTGCTGTTGCACTTTACTTTTTAGACCATCATATATCGCTGACCAATCCAAAAGAAATTGCAAGAGCTTTGCAGCAAATTCATATTTCATTTAAGATCAATCCGAAAAAGAAATCAGAAACCTATCTCAACGGATTGAATGTAGAAAAAGCAATTCGAAAGATGCGCGTCTCCGAAATCGTGAGTGAAGTAAGCACGATTAAAGAGGTTCGAATGGCGCTAGTTGAACAGCAAAGAAGGATGGGCAAAGAGAAAGGTATTGTGATGGATGGCCGCGATATTGGAACGATTGTGTTTCCACACGCAGAGCTTAAACTATTCATGAATGCCGATATTCTTATCCGTGCTTTTAGAAGACAGAAAGAACTACTTGATCGGGATCAGCTTATCGATTTAGATGACGTTATAGAAAATATTTTGCACCGCGATCAGATCGATACCACCCGAAAAGAGAGCCCCCTTAAACAAGCAGAAGATGCCCTGGTAATCGACACCACTCACATTGCCATTGATGAGCAGGTAGATGAAGTAGTGCGCATGGCATTGGCAAAGATTATTCGTGCCAGCTAGTCTCTTGCTGTGGGAAATTCAACTTCTTTCAATTGACCTATGTGTATTGGCATTGCTCAATGAGTAAATAATAAATAAGGGTATCCTAACCGGAAATAGGTATTATCTTTATACCTAATGTCAATCTTCAGTATTCTTCAACTTCTTAGAATTCTCTTAGCAAAAAGAAGTATTCGAAGAAATGAAGTTTTGAAAACGACTTTTTTCTGAACCTAAATCACACATTATCGACTTCTGATTTTTACTATAATGGAAACCACATTTCGAAAAGTACTCCGATACTTTTTTAGCGGCACGCTCTTTATTGTTCCCCTAGTTGCTACAGCTTACTTTATTTATGTGTCCTTTCGATGGCTTGATGATTTATTGAATCTGCCGTATCCGGGATTAGGTTTCGCTATTATCCTTGTCGCAATTACAAGCTTTGGGTATCTCACTTCAAATTTTGCTTTTAAGACCGTTATGACGTGGTTTGATCATGGAGTAAACAGAATACCATTGGTGAAACTGATTTATTCATCTTTAAAAGATTTGCTCGGAGCATTCGTTGGTGATAAGAAAAAATTCAATAAACCGGTTTTGGTTCGCATCAATAAGGACAATAGCCTTCATCAAATAGGATTTATAACACAATTTGATCTTTCAGATCTTGGTTTAGCGGATATGGTGGTGGTATACTTCCCGCATTCCTATGCATTTTCAGGTTATCATTATTTTGTTCCGAAGGATAGTATTATACCACTCAACATTTCAGGGCCAACGGCAATGAAGTTTATTGTTTCTGGTGGCGTGAGTGGTTTTAGAGATAACAGTTAAGCATCATAGTAAATAACAGTTGACCAATATAATGAACAGAATCACCTACATACAGCATAAGGGCAAGGAGATTATCTATGTAGATTATTCCGGTTGCAAGGAGGCTGAGATGATTTATATTACTCAACAGCATCGTGATAAAGTTTTAAAAGAAAACAAAACAAGTTTGTTTCTTGCCAACTACGAAAACACGTACGGAACACGTGATTACATGAATGCTGCAAAAGACTTTACTCAGTCTACCAATCATCTTATAACGAAAGGTGCTTTCCTGGGTATTACAGGAGCGAAAGTTTATCTGCTAAAAGGAATCACTTTTTTCTTCAGTGTAAACTTCAAAACGTTTACCACCAGAGAAGAAGCATTGGAGTTTTTAGTTTCAGAATAGTGGACCTTGTCCAAGAACGACATTAATTGCTAGTGATAAGATGTATTGAACAGAGAAGAAACGATGATGGACTCTTCCCGACTCATAAAGCTTCACGTTGGTGTAATCAACGTATGATCCTTTTATACTCGGCTCAAAAAAAGAAGTACTTAAACCTGGATTATGCAATAGCCCCGACATTTATGTCGGGGGAGATTAATGGAAAAATATTTGGCTTTAGCCAAAATTATATTGGGCTAAAGCCCTCTTAGTTTGTTTTCATTTATTCCCGACATAAATGTCGGGGCTATTTTTTCTAATGCATAATCTGGGTTAAAAAAACATAACGCACAGCAGCGCCAATACCTACAACCCAACCCGAAACACGAAAAAATCCATCGTTGTGGTACTGACTGCCTTATATGGTAATGGATGATTCTGTTATTGGAATTAGCAATCCAGGCCCAAGACGAAAGTTAGCACTGAGCTTATGCTGTTGATTTTTCGAACTCAGTAATTGAATTCGTTTCAGCATGCTCACAACAATGTAATTGTTTCCATTCGTATGCTTTAAGTGAACAAAATCAGGAGTCACCAGTGTAAAGGCTACTGCAGGAAGGCTAACGAGTAAACAAAATGTGGTAAGGAGCGATAAGGACTTTGTAATTGAACAGAACCCGATACTAATCAGTTAAATTAAGGCGCGAATTAACGGCAATTCTATCTGTAAAGAAACCTCTCTTGTAAAGAAAATAAGATTGTATAGTATTCTAACCAAGCGTTAATCTTTGATCACCGACTAATTACGCCTGAGCCAATCAGTTCATCATCACGATACCATGCAGCGAATTGCCCTGGCGTAATGCTCTTTTGGGTTTGATCAAAAATAATGTAAAGGCCAGATTTTGTTTTATGAAGCGTACACGAAACAAGTGGTTGCCGGTAGCGTATGCGGGCCATATACTTTTCAGTTTGTCCAACATTTAACTTAAGATCATTTCGAATCCAATGTTCATCGGCATTCGGTATAAACAATCCTTTTCTATATAGTCCCGGATGATCTTCACCTTTTCCAGTGTAGATGGTATTGGTAATAGTATCTGTACCGATGATAAACAGAGGCTTGTCACTTCCACCAATTTGTAAACCTTTGCGTTGACCGATGGTGTAATAATGTGCTCCGCGATGTTCACCAATGATGTTACCTTGTTCAGGCTGAAGAGGAAAAGGCTCTGCAAGAATTTCGAGATCATCAGTTGTTTGTAAACTACTGTTGAATACAGAGGCTTCGGCAGGAATATCAATGACATTTCCTTTTTTAGGTTCGAGACGTTGTTGTAGGAAATCAGGTAAATGGACTTTACCAATGAAGCATAAACCTTGGGAGTCTTTCTTCTCAGCGGTTATCAATCCGTTTGCTTTGGCAATAGCCCTCACTTCTGGTTTTAATAATTCGCCAATCGGAAATAATGCTTTTGATAACTGAGCCTGATTCAATTGGCACAAGAAATAGCTTTGGTCTTTGTTTGGATCTTTGCCAGAAAGCAATTGATAAACTTTCTGACCATCTTTTTCAATTTCTCCTTTGCGACAATAGTGTCCTGTCGCTACAAAGTCGGCTCCGAGTTTAAGTGCTGCTTCTAGAAATACATCGAATTTTATTTCACGGTTACAAAGTACATCCGGGTTAGGTGTTCTTCCGTTTTTGTATTCGGTAAACATGTAATCGACAATGCGCTCTTTGTATTCGTTGCTGAGATCAATCGCTTGAAATGGAATGTTTAGATGTTGGGCAACTATCATAGCATCATTGCTATCATCAAGCCATGGGCATTCATCACTTATCGTAACAGAGTCGTCATGCCAGTTCTTCATGAACATACCAATGACTTCATAGCCTTGTTCTTTCAATAAAAAAGCAGCAACGCTTGAATCCACTCCACCCGATAAACCAACAACAACTCTTTTCATAGCCTCACCCTTCTCTCTCCAGAGGAGAGGGAAGGAATTATTTATTTCTTAGAAGATAAATTTTCGCTTAAAAGTTCATTCACGATTTCGTTGAATCGCTGTTTGAACTGATCGTAATAAATACCTGTGCCTGGTCCGCTGAAACCGGTATGAATGTGTTTAACATTTCCATCCTTACCAATGTAGATAGTAGTAGGAAAGGCCATCACGCGATTTAACATCGGCAATGTTTTACTTGCCTTTTCTTTATCATTTGTTCCCGCAATAACATAAGGGTAGTGAACGCCTAGCTTCTCCTGCATCTTTTTCACACGACCGCTCGCGTACGTAAAGTCATCTTTTCTTTCGTACGCTAAGCCGATAATTTCAACGCCTCTGTCTTTGTTTTCATCATACCATGAGGCTAGAAATTTGGTTTCATCCATACAATTAGGACACCATGTTCCGGAGAGTTGAAGAATCACAACTTTATTTTTAAATGTTTCATCAGCCGGACTAACTTTCTTTCCATTTACATCCGGAAAACTAAAATCAATCTTAGTGAAGCCTTCTTTTAGAATAGTCAAACTTTCTAAATCCACTAAAGCCGCATTCTCATTTTTTGTAGCAACCCATTTCTCATATCCGGTTTTGCCTGACCAATACTCTCCTACAAGTGTGGAATCTGATTCTTTTGTTGCTTCGAAAACATACGCATGATTTCCATCGAAGGTGCTAAGCATTAATTTTCCATTTACCACACTCCCTTGAAGGTAACGATAATCACCGGTAGGGTTAAGGAATGTTCCCTCGACATCATTATTAGTTTGCTTAAAAATTCCAACGGAATGAGTGGTATCCGTTTTTGATGTAAACGTAACCGAATACTTTCCTGTGAAATTAGCTGAGCTTGATGAACTGTTTGATTTTTCAAATCGAAAGTTTTGACCAAATGCAGCTTTGAAAGGTATACGGTAATTTTTTTCGTAGTTCTTTATAAAGAAACCCACTAAGCTATCGCCTTCGATTTTAGCTTTTAGTTCTGAATCAAAAATATGAAGTGTGAAGATCGCAGAATCATGGTCGAAGGAAATTTCATCCAACAAGATTTTTTCAGATCCGTTGATGAGAGAGGCATCATATCCTCCCTGAGTATCTTTTACCACTTCGAAGTTAAAAGGCAAGTCATGCCCCTGAATATCAATAACACCGCGCCATGTTCCGGTTTTTAACTCTGGCTTTGTCGAACATCCAACCAAAATCAATCCCACTGCAATTACTACGATTAACCTCATTACTTTTGAGTCATTAGAATGTGAACCAGAAAAACCATGCAAAGTAAAGAATTGTTCCGTTGCCGTTATCGGTTAATTGTTATCGGTTAATAGTAATGACACGCACTAACCCACACCCACCATTAACCATTAACTGATAACATGCTCTCTAACATAAAAGTAATCGAACTCGCTTCCGTATTAGCTGGCCCAAGTGTAGGGCAGTTTTTTGCGGAACTTGGTGCTGATGTTATCAAAATAGAAAACCTCAAGACCAAAGGAGATGTAACCCGAAGCTGGAAAGGAAGCGGGGAACAAACAGATGAACGGTCGGCCTATTTCTGCTCCGTAAATTGGGGCAAGCGCTCCCTTGCAGTTGACCTGACTAAAAAGGAGGGTAGAGAAATCATCCATAAACTTGTGGCCGAAGCCGATATCGTCATTGCCAGTTATAAGCCGGGTGATGCCGGAAAACTGGAAATGGATTATGATACATTGTCCAAATTGAATTCAAAATTGATTTATGGCCAGATAACCGGATACGGATCTGATAATCCAAGGGTAGGTTATGATGCCATTATCCAGGCTGAAGCAGGATTTATGTATATGAATGGCGAGCAAGGCGGTGCTTCATTAAAAATGCCAGTGGCTTTGATTGATGTTTTGGCCGGGCATCACTTAAAAGAAGGTGTTTTGCTGGCCATGCTTCAACGCCAGCAGACGGGGAAGGGCAGTTTTGTGGAGGTTTCGCTCATTCAGGCTGCTATCTCTTCATTGGTAAATCAAGCCACAAACTGGCTGATAGTAGGAAAATTACCTCAGAAGAAAGGCTCATCCCATCCCAATATCGCTCCTTATGGAGATGTATTCACCACCAAAGATGACCAGGAGATATTACTTGCCGTTGGCAGCGATAGGCAGTTTGCAGATTTATGCGGGCTTCTTAAGATCTCTGAAATGGCCTCAGGAGCTAAATTCTCAACAAATCAGTCCCGCGTTGATAATAGAAAGGAGCTAAATCGGATTCTTCAGAAAAACATAAGTCGTTTAATTGCTGATACGATTATAGGTGATCTCAACAAGGCTAAAATCCCAGCAGGAAGAATCCAGAACCTGGAACAAGTTTTCAACATGCATGAGGCGAAAGAGCTTTTGTTTCAATCTGATGATCGAATTGGAGTTAAAAGTTATGTTGGAAGCGCAGGGCTTTCGGTTAGTCAGGAAAATACCTCCCACATTTCCCCACCACCAAAACTAGGTGAGCATACCTCGGAAATACTTTTGTCAAGCCTTCAATTGAGCCCGGAATCCATTAAAAATCTCATCGACAAGGGTATCATTCTCTAAATCTTTCCCATGTACAATGTTGTATAGTAGCGTCTTTAATCTTGTTATAAGGAGCTTAAAAGGATATCGATGTTCAATAAAATGAATTAAGATTAACTTCTTTCGGGTCAGCGTTAAAAGTTGGGGAGTAAAATAAAAAGGGATAGGTTTGGGGAAAAAGGTATCGAAACTCCAGACATCAAATTATTACATCACATTTTCCCCTCCGAGTTGATGGATTACTTTTCGGTAAGTGGATTTTACATACTCTGTAGCATTGAAACCAAGAAGGAATTCTTCTTGATCGACTTTGAGGAAAAGAACCTGCTTCCCGAAGGGTATTCTTCAATCGAATTTGAAAGCAAAGGATTTATGGAAAGTAAATTCATACAAGACTTTCCGCTTCGAGGTAAGGCTGTTTATCTCAGTATTAAGAAACGAAGATGGCGGCACAAGCAAACAGGGAAGATCATAAAACGTGATTTTTCATTCCTTGCCGATGGTTCTAAATTTACTCAGGAGCTTTCGGATTTTTTAAAAGATGGAGGTCAATACGCGAACCGATACCATGAGCAACATAGCCAGTTACTACGGGGTAAATAGTCAGAAACTACAACGCCATTACAAGCATGAAGTGAGTGGTTTTAAAGACTGGCCACAACTGCCCCATGCGGAAGAGTATCTGATCTACCCCGAAAATATTACCGACAAGTTGAGTATTGATGAGGTGAGTTTATCGAAAGGGGAATTGTATACTTTTATTACCAATAAAAATACCAGGATTAGAAACAAGAAGTGTGTGGTGGCGGTAATCAATGGTACAGAAGCCAAAACGATACAAGAAGTAGTAGCTAAAATTTCTATACAGAAAAGAAGTGCTGTAAAAGAAGTAAGTATGGACATGGCTCGTAATATGGGATTGGCTGTTGAGAACAGTTTCCCCAATAGCACAATGGTAATAGATCGCTTCCATGTCGTGCGATTGGTTATGGATGCCATGCAACATATACGGGTTAGTTTGCGATGGAAAGCGATAGAGGAAGAAAACACGGCCATCAAACAAGCCAAAGAAAAGAACGAAAAATATTATCCAGAACTCCTTGCCAATGGAGATACGCTAAAAGAATTATTGGCCCGCAGTAAATACCTATTGTATAAATATGAAGATGATTGGACTGCTAACCAGGCAAAAAGAGCCATTGTCCTTTTTGAAAAATATCCATTCTTAAAATCAGTTTACAAACTAACGTTGAGCTTTCGCAACATTTATAAAAACACTTCTAAAACCGTTGCACGAACTCAATTTATGGATTGGAAAGAAAAGGTAGTAGCACTGAAAATAACAGAATTTAATACCGTAGTAAACTCCATCGAATATCACTTAAATAACATCCTGAACTTTTTTGACAATAGAAGTACCAATGCAAACGCTGAATCTTTTAATTCCAAAATAAAAGGCTTTAGGGCTAATTTAAGAGGCGTAACAGATGTAAAATTCTTCCTCTTCAGATTAGAAAAACTATTTGCCCAATAACGCTACTCCCCAGAATATAAATGTGATCCCTTCTTTCGAAACTAAAATTTCTAAGCGCGTATCAAATTAAGCTCGTGATATTTTCATTTGCAACTTTAGAGAGTGAGCGCAGAAAATCTGAAGAGGAAAAACGGAATGGTTTGGGCGTTTTACGGATTGTATCTATTTTCCACGTAATCTTTTAAATGTCGGTGCTCCACACCGCTAAATTGAATGAAAACTCGTCTATTCATTATAGTATTAAGTTTCACAGCTCAGTTTTGCCAAGGGCAACAGCAGAACGATATTGTATTATTAACGGTTAGAAGTGATCGTTATGAGTTGGCGAAATTGGTAAAATTCATAAACAGAAATAATCCAAAACTGACTTGCGTGAACGTTGATTTATTCAGATGCGATCAAGAGAAACCTGACGAGCTATTTCCAAATCGTGAAGAACATTTTGATTCATTGACGGTTTCTTCATTTACATATCCCAGCGAAGCTGAGGAACAATTACGGAACGAATTACGTGCAACGTATTCGCTGCTTATGCCCTCGAAGATTCGTCCTCTTGGATATCAAGGGTATATGGAAATCACCGGCTGCGCCTTTTTATATTCAGAAGAAACATCAACTGGATTCATTAACTTAATTAGCAATGAGGATATTGCGAATCAGGTTGAAAGATTCCAAGTGAGTCTTATTGATCCATTTAATGACAAAAGTTATCACTTCGCCACGAAGATTGCTTTTGCGTTAAATGCTGAAAAAACACGGAACTTTATCAACTCTCATGAAAACGTTGTGAAGATTGATTTTGAGAAGAAAAGAACGTTTAGCATATACAGTTTTGATGACTTTGTAAAAAACAAGATTAACGGGAATGTTCTTAATGATAAAATAGTAATCATTGGTGTCGGACAGCCTGGAGATAATTTTCTCATTCGGAAAAATGAGAGCGAGAAATTAGAAAAAATGTCAGCCTCTGAGATATTTGCAAACATTGCTTGCCAAATAATTGGCGAGTAGTTGATCAACAGACGCAGGGATAAGTGACTGTCTGGCCATATGTAACGTTTAAGGTACTCCATGCTGGGCCAGATTCGAATGGTTGGGATTTGTTTCTCGAGACTTCTAAAAGCGCCAATCATTATACCCAAACCGCAGTGTTGCTTAGATATAGTCAAGGCATCACTGTTCCCAAGTCTTCCAACTCATCTTGCTAGTTCAAGTTTTGTGAGTGGAGAAGAGCGAAGGGTAATTTGGACTTGAATTTGTTTCCGGTTTTCAAACTGACAAAAAGATCCTGGCAAACATAACATTCACAAGTAAGCAGCCGCATTTTCCATCTCACTACACCGCGCCAGCTTAGGTTTGTTTTTTCAAAAAAGAAACCTCTGCCCATATTGCTACGAACAGAGGTTTTAAAGATTGTTCATCATAACCTAAAACGATTTACTAAAACGAATACGACCGGCAGTGTGCGCCACTTCAGAACCAAGTCCAAAGACGGCTTTCATTTGTTGCTTCACAGCCATCGCGGTGTTGTACAAGCTGTTTCGTTCGGCATACAATACAGCATTCCGTTCACTTCTCGTTTTACTCAACTCAGCCAATGCTTTGTTCACGACTCCGTTTTGGTTCCGAAAAGTCGTTAACTTCTCGTTCAGATTTTGAACCTGTAACTCCTGAACTACGGGTTGATATAACGGCTCGCTCGTGAGTGTTTGCAGCAACTTCTCAAAGTGATAGATGGTACTTCCGTAGTCGCTTCCATTAACGCGGGTTCTCACCAAAATTGGAGGGGAGGCATCCGACTCTGATGTCGCTTTGATCGTAGAGGAAATGGCTGGTCGGTTAACCATAGCACTTCTTCCTTTAATCTTGCGCACCATTACGCGGGCATTGTTAACGGATTGTGGCAACGCCCCTGACGACTTCAGTTCGGCAAAGGCGCGCGACACCAACTGGTTAATTTCGTCAGACGCCACCTCTCGCTTGTCGGTGGCATTTTCGAAACCGGTTTTTGCTACACTCACACTCAGCATCACTGCTTTTGCGCGCGTAAGCAAATCAGACAAACTTTCTGTTCGGAGATTGGTTGAACCGGGTTTATACTCTTCTCCGTACCCGGTGCAGATGCCCAAGAGCTTCTCAAAGGCTTCTACGTTTTTTGCATGTGACATAAATAGTGTGTTTAAATTTACTATTGACATTGTAACGCAAGGCAGGCATTGCGTTGTTGCCTTTTTTTTAATTCTTTAGTAAACTATATTTTATTCAAAGACCGCAACCAACGGTGTGGTGGTACGTTCGAATTCATTTTTTAATAGCAATACGAATTCGGATTTTCAGGAATGAAGATTTATTCGCCAAACGATTGCTGGCAGCGATGATTATTTGGGGCGTAGTAAAAGGAACTTGCTTTGCTTTCACCGGTGCCCGGTTTGCTTTTACCAAAGGGTGTCACGCACGTTTCAAGAGGCGGAACATGCTGATAACTGCTAAGATCAACGTGATCCATGCGTCTTGCACTCTCTCCGGAAGGCAACACACTAGTACCGGAAGGTGGAACACAATGATAATGGCGAAGATCAACATGTCAACTGCTTGTAACATGATCTCCAAAGTCTGCCACACATTGTTCAAAGGATCCCCCACAATTTTCAGAGCCTACCGCACAATGTTCAAAGGGTGTTACACACGGTTCAGTGAAAGCCTGGATGCCACCTTACCTAAGTTATTTTCATTGAAAGCAGATTAAGATCGGGAATACGGATCAACAGTCTAAAAGGCTCTGGCACCAGTCTATTTTATTGAGAGAACCAACAAAAGTGTCTTTTGAAATGTCATTTATATTTAGAATCTGGACTATTTAGGAGGTTTTTAAGGCATTTTCAACAATAGGAGGCTGGACTTTCACAATATATAACTGGACTGGTTGATTTTTAATACGATATAACTGGACCGGGAAACTACCAGATTTTTTGGCTTAAAAA
>JANODK010000131.1:0-10065 GCA_031412655.1 Chryseolinea sp. | reverse complement strand
CTTTTCAATTGAAGTTGCAAGGGCTTCTTCTGCAATGATCGTTAGTAAGTTGAGGTTTTTCATAGTCAGCTTTAGTTATTTGGTAATAATTAATTTGGCGATTTCGTGGTAAAGAGGTAGACCTAACATGATATTAAATGGAAATGTGATGGCCAGTGCAGAGGTAAGGTAATAGGAAGGATTTGCTTCGGGAAGGGCAACGCGACACGCTGCTGGCGCGGCAATATAAGAAGCACTGGAAGCTAAAACACCTAAGATTGTCGCACCTCCAATACTTAAGCCAGCTAAGTCACCTAAATAAATTGCTATAATCGCATGGAGTATGGGGAATGCAATTCCAAACACGATTAAAAAGACACCTCCTTTTTTTAGGTCTGATAATTTTCTTCCGGCTACTAACCCTGCCTCTAATAGGAAGAGCGTTAATACTCCCTTAAACGGAACATCAAATAGTGGTGCTACCTGATCCCAACCTGCATTGCCTGCAAAAAATCCTATCATTAAAAATCCTATTAAGAGTAGACTGCTTTTCCCTGCAAGTAATTCTCGCGCAACTTCCTTAAGAGGCACTTGCGCTGCGCCATCAACCGTGGATGTATTAATTCTGGCTAATGAAATTCCAATTAGAATAGCAGGTATCTCCATCATAGCAAGCATGCTGGGCATAAATCCTTCATATGAAATTCCTAATGCATCGTGAAAAGCAAGTGCTGCACTAAACGTTACAGCAGAGACAGAACCATAGTGAGCAGCAAGTGCAGCTGCATTGGGCACATCAAACTTTCCAACCTTACGCATCAACCAATATGTCCATAATGGAATTGTGCAACATAATCCTATGGCAACAAGGGCGGGCTGCCAAACTTCAGAAAATGTTGCCATTGCCAGTTTATGTCCACCCTTTATACCAATGGCTATTAAGAGATAAATAGTGAGGGATTGATACAATGAATCTGGAAATTTCAAATCGCTCTTGACACGTGATGCTATGATTCCGAGAACGAATGCAAGCACCATGGGAGATAAAATACTCGTTAGCATGAAAAGGTTATTTTAGTCTAGGTTATTCAAAAAATTCAATTGTTCCAGAATTCAGATCGTACAGTGCGCCTATTATTTTGATTGATCCTTCTCTTACCCGTTTAGCCAGAATGGGTTCCAGAGACTTAAGCTGTTCCACTTGCATCACAATATTTTCGCGAATGGCATTGTCTAGTAATACACCCGATTCCGCTTTTCTTGCTTTTTCAACTGCGGGTTTGATTGCGTTTATTAAGGTTACAATATGACCCGGTACTTCTGGAAGATTGACAGCAGCGTTTACAGCACCACACTTAGTATGACCGAGAACAACAATCAATTTCGTACCTAAAATTTCTTCTGCAAATTCAATACTACCCCACGAAGCATACGAGGATACTTGACCGGCAGTGCGAACAATAAAAAGATCTCCCAAGCCCTGATCAAAAATAATTTCATTCGGCACCCTTGAATCAGAGCATCCTACAATAGTGGCAAAAGGATGTTGGCCTTCCGCGACCTCTTTGATTCGAGAAAAATCCTGGCGTGGCCTCGATGATTTACCACTTACAAAGCGTTTGTTCCCCTCTTTTAGACGCGCAAGTGCTTCCGTTGGGGAAATCTGCACCTGAGCACAAGCCATCAGTGTTGGGAGGTAAAAAATACCTATGCGCAAAACTAGTTTAAGTGAAGAGTGTGAAAATAAATTCCTCATTATTGAAAGTTTAATTTAGGTGTGATTAATTTTTCTACCGCAAATTTGATTATGCTTAATCATATATTTTTATTTATCTTTTAAATGAAATACATAAAGAATGCTTATGAATTATACACTCAGTCAGCTCAGAATATTCCTGAAGATTACACAGACACAAAGCGTTACGAAGGCATCGGAAGAGTTGCATTTAACTCAACCGGCAGTTTCCATTCAATTAAAAAATTTTCAGAATCAGTTTGATATCCCACTAACCGAAGTAGTGGGCAGGAAGATTTACATTACTGAATTTGGTAAAGAGATAGCGGAGTCCGTAGAAGCTATTTTAAATCAGGTTCAGACTATTAATCACAAGACACTTAAATATAAGGGGCAGCTAGCGGGCAAATTAAAAATTTCTGTTGTTTCCACTGGAAAATATGTAATGCCCTACTTTTTATCGGCTTTTATGAAGCAGCATTCGGGAATAGAATTGCTAATGGATGTTACAAACAAGGCTCAGGTAATGGAGAGCTTAGAGAATAACAAAGTCGATTTTTCCTTAGTCTCAATTATTCCCAGCACCCTTAACATTGAGAAACTGGATCTTCTTCAAAATAAATTGTATCTGATTGGTAATACCGAGCAAAATTTTAAAAAGTCACCCTATTCAAAGGACATATTCAAAGATCTACCTCTTATCTACAGAGAGAAGGGTTCGGGGACACGTCAAGCGATGGAGTCTTTTATCGAGCGCAACAACATTCCGGTATTGAAGAAAATGGAGTTAACATCGAACGAAGCCGTTAAACAGGCAGTACTTGCTGGTCTAGGTTATTCTATTATGCCGTTAATAGGAATAAAGAACGAATTGCAAGATCAGGAATTGCAAATCGTTCCTGTAAATGGCCTACCGATCAAAACCACTTGGCGTTTAATCTGGTTAAAGGGCAAAAATCATTCTCCTGTCGCAACTGCCTTTTTAACTCACATCAGAAAGGATAAGTCAAATATTATTCAAAGTAAATTCGATTGGTATGAACAATATTTATGATTTTTAGTCTGATATAATGGGCATCCATACATTTTGTATCCTAATGGATTGGTTGTTCTATTAATGAATTTATTTTTTCTGTGTAACAATATTTGTTAATCTCTTAAGCTAGGATGAGGCGTTAGCTTGAAGTTGGGTTCTGTGAGAGGTTTAGGGTGTAACCCTCTTTACCAACTAGAATTCTCTGACTCCGTCAGCCCAATAGTTTTTTAACTTCTTTCTCATGTCTAAATTTTTTATTTATGACTTATTTTAATGCCCGGATAAATTTTTTAAGTTAAAATAGTTGTCAGTGTACTCACTTGGGTCATTTGTATCAAAGTAGATCCAGCAGATTTAATTTCATAATCGTAAAGATTCTGATACTTTAGATGAAAAATAGAGCATTGGAAAAGAGCACAAAGAAAGTAGTCGTTGTCGGTGGTGGGTTTGCCGGGATGAACTTTATCAAAAAATTATCAAGCGATCCTCGTTTCTTGATCACATTAGTAGACACAAACAACTATCATTTCTTTCCTCCCCTGCTCTATCAGGTAGCTACTGCTTTCATAGAGCCTTCCAATATCAGTTATCCGTTTCGCAGAATGTTTCAGGAAAAAGACAATTTGCGGTTTCACTTAGGGCGACTCTTAAAAATCAATTACGCGGAAAATACAATAGAAACGGATACCGCTATTTTACAATATGATTATTTAGTGTTGGCGCTTGGCACAGAGACCAACTACTTTGGGATGGAGAATGTAAGGCAAAACGCATTGCCTATGAAGACGATTGGCGATTCGTTGAACTTACGCAACCATGTTTTGCTCAGCATGGAAAGAGCCGTGCGAGCAGGTGATAATGCTGAACGCGAAAAATACCTGACCATCGTCATTGCAGGTGGTGGCCCATCCGGAGTGGAAGTTGCCGGGATGCTTGCTGAGATGGGACATAATATTGCCGTAAAAGAATATCCTGAAATCACCGATCTTAGATCGCATATTCATTTAATTGATGCATCGCCTGCGCTTCTGGGCCCGATGAGTAAAGTTGCTCAGGAAGAAGCCCTTCGAGTATTAACCCGATTAGGTGTGCATACACAATTGAACACGGCTGTAAAGGACTACATCGATGGAAATGTTTTACTTAGCAATGGCGAAACGATTTCAACCAATACCTTAATATGGACTTCCGGTGTTATCGGCAGAGAGTTGGTTGGCCTTCCGGCAGATGTGATTGTGCGTGGAAGAAGAGTTGCGGTTGATGAATTCAATCGCACTAAAGGTATTCAGAATGTTTTTGCACTAGGAGATATCGCTTTTCAAACAAGTGATTCAAAGTTCCCAAATGGTCATCCTCAGGTTGCTCAAGTTGCCATTCAACAAGGGCAACTTCTGGCGGCCAACCTTAAGAAACTTGAATCGAAAGAATTGCCGAAAGCGTTTCTGTATAATGATAAAGGAAGCATGGCGATCATTTCGAAATTGAAAGCGGTTGCTGATTTACCCGGATTTTCTTTCACCGGATTTTTTGCATGGCTCATTTGGCTTTTCATACACATTATACCGATTGCAGGATTTCGAAATAAAACCAAGTTAGCGTTCAATTGGTTTACTGCATTTCTTTCGAATGATCCTTCACTCAGATTGATTATCAGACCGAGAAGGCCAAAGTAAAATTTGCTTTTAGTTTACATAACGTTCGATTCATTCGGAAAATTGAAAACATTATTGCTACCTGTTGCAAGCAAGATGTTTTGTAATTAGTCAATGTCATAAGTTTTCAATTTCATCCAAAGATCAGTGATCACCGTATAGAGAGCCATCTTCGAATGGCGTTCTGCGTAGATGTGCGGAGGAACAACAGCATTTCATAGGTATATAGTAGCCGCACATTTAAAATCACTAACAGCAACCTCGCTTCTGGCGAGGTTGCTGTTAGTGATTTTAAAACTCAAGAGTAGAATCCTGCGAATCGCAGGATTCTACTCTTGAGTTTTTTATTGCGCGGACTGCTGATGAAGTTCATAGCAGATTTCATATTCCGCGCATGAGCACGCACTGGCTTCTGTGCGGAGCTTCTACACTCTTAGAATCTTTCATATACCTCAATATTGAGCAAACATTCATATCCTCGGATGCTGCGATTTCTTGTGTAGAATTTCATCCTTGTATGTGGAGCAAGAGCAACAAATCCCTTCATTAAACTGAAAATAGATTGACGCAGCAAGGTTTTTGGTATGGCACAGATTTGTTATACCTGTGTGAAAACCCAAAGAGCATGAACAGCATTACAGAATCATATCCTCAATCGGAAGATCAGGAATTGATGTTCTTCCGATCCTTAAAAACGGAAATGCGCCTCTTGCCAATGCGAAAGATCGTTGGAATTGTGAGAGTGGTGTTGACCACTGTGGCGAAGAGTTTACCTACAACACAAGTAAATGAAGTGATACAGAAATTACCTTCTACACTACAAATGGTTTTTACGCATTCGTTGAAATCAAATGATCAATACCAACCCGTTATTCACTTAGATGAATTGGTTGAAAATGTGTGCAGCACGGAAACGAAGAAAGGCGTTCTTGTTACAAATGAAGTGGACGCACTGAAATATGTTTTGATTGTAATTAAAAACTTAAAAATTGTTTTCGACAAGATTGGAGTAACTATTTTTCCTTACTCCATAATCTCTGAATATCAACAAGCAGTACAGGAAGGAGCTGTTTAAATTTTCTTCTACTTAATAAATGTTTAACAACTTAATATTTACACTATGTTACGCTACGCTGCTATTTTCTTTGTCATTGCGATCATTGCTGCCATCTTTGGATTTGGCGGCATTGCTGCCGGAGCTGCCTCCATTGCAAAAGTTTTGTTCTTTGTGTTTATCGTTCTGGCTGTGCTGGTTGTTTTATTTGGATCGACAGTATTTAAAAAACGATGACAGTTTATGGGAAGTGACGCATATTGAATTATCGCGTCAACCTAAATTGAGTCGGGACTATGCATAGCGATATGCATAGTCCTATTTTAGTATTAAGGGATTGTTACAGTTGAAGTGTTGATCCAATCTTTTCAACTACAAATTGAATTTTCGAATGTAGTGAATGGAAATCAGATGGCTTGGTTAGAAAATAAGCTGCTCCCAGTTTTTTCGTATCATCGATGTCTCTTTGAGACGATGAAGTGGTGAAAATGATGACCGGAATATGTTTCAATTTAAAATCCTTTTTTAATTCCGCCAGGCATTGTCTTCCATCCATGCGGGGCATATTCAAATCCAGAAAAAGAAAATCTGGTAACGTATTCATCTCACGAAGCTTCATTAATGCATCTTCGCCATTGATCGCAATGACGACCTGAACGTCAGCATCAATTTCAGTGACGGCTTCGCAAAAAAAACTGCAGTCCTCACTGTCATCGTCAACGATCATAAATGTCTTCATTTCTTCCATTTTCATATGAATTCAAAAAATCCTTCCCATCAATTCCTGAAAGAATATTAAAGATAGTCTATTGGAGAGGGGATATGCTACAATAATGGGCAATACTTTCTACTTATTGAGTCAATGCTCATAGAAATACTTGAATGGGCACTTATGGCTGTTATGGTGATGTGGCATCCTTTTGCTGCAAACGTTTATGTTTATGACGGCTTGGGCTTTCGAAGCGCGTCACTGTCCCTCGTTGCTGAACGAAATTAAGAAAACAAAACTTCAAATTTACACTGAACCCCAAGCTGGCACAAACATTTCATTGTTAGCGTTTCGTGCCGGTTAGTCCAAGTCTAAAACTATTCTTAAGTTCTCTCTAACCTTGTCAGCTGTATCGCTGTCCACTTCACCAACCTTTCTTACAAGTCGTTTGTTGTCAATGGCTCTAACTTGGTCAATCATTATGTCACAATCCTCCTTAAGTCCGAACTTTGATTTTTTTAAATGAACTCTCAATATTTCGGAGTCCGGTTTTACGTTTGTCGTTATCGGGCAAACGATAGTAGAAGGATGCTCTTTATTTAATAAGTCAGTCTGCACAACAATAACGGGTCTAACTTTTCCGGTTTCTGTCCCCATTCTCGGATTTAGGTCAACAATCCAAATTTCAAATTGATTAATCTTCATCATTCAGTCTTTCAAATTCAGCCAAGACTTCTAAGGAGTCCTTAGCAACAATTTTTGATTCCTTACTCAACTGTTTTGACAGAAGTCTCCTTTTATGAAGTCGGTTGTAGAATTCAATCGCCTCATTTATGTATCTATTCCTGTTCTTTTTAACCTTAGTTACAATTTTCTCAGTCTCCTGAAAAATGTCGTCCTCTAGTTTTAATGATAGATTTTTCATTGTATTACCTTTTGTCCAAAGGTATATACTTTATAGATATACTCCAAATTTGTCTGAACTGTCCACCGGCATGAACGCTAACGATACCCGTTACTCTATCATCTTCAGTTTTGCTTTTCTAACAGTACTTCTATTCTCTTGCTTCATTAAGTTAATATTAAATGATTAGAATCAACCTTCAAAAGTGAGTAATACTTCATCCGCAGCGACCAATACCTGTATTATTACAAGCATAAGGTTAAATATGATTTGGGTTAGCGTAACTTTACTATACATTACCTAAGCAGAATGGCAACCCAGAAAAAAGACAAAATCAAACCACCCGCCACTCCTCAACAGTTTCCAATTGTGGGCATTGGCGCTTCTGCCGGTGGACTTGATGCTTTCAAACGTTTGCTAAAGGTTATCCCGGAAGACTCCGGAATGGCGTATGTACTGGTGCAGCACCTGGATCCATCTCACGAAAGCATTTTGCCTGAAATACTTTCGCGTACAACCTCTATTCCCGTTCATGAAATTACAGATCATATTCATCTGGCGCCTAACCATATCTATATTATTCCCGCCAACAAAATGCTCACCTCAACCGATGGTGTGCTCAAGCTTACTCCACGTGATTTAAGTAATCCAAAGAACTTACCCATTGATTTATTCTTTACTTCACTAGCTGAAGTGCATAACAGTTTAGCGGTAGGTGTTGTGCTCTCAGGCACGGGTTCAGATGGAACGCTCGGGTTGAAAGCCATTAAAGCACATCGTGGAATTACCTTTGCACAAGACCCTCAATCTGCGGCTTACGATGGCATGCCTCAAAGTGCTGTCGATGCAGGTGTAGTCGATTTCATTTTATCTCCGGAAGAAATTCCTGCACAATTACTCGATATTAACAATGCACACTCACCTACTTCTAACCTAACTGAAGAAGAGGAAAAGTCGAAGGAGAATGATGCTGCCTTCAAACAGATTCTATCGATCATTCGCCTGAGCAGTGGTGTTGATTTTACCTATTATAAATTACCCACTCCACACAGGCGCATTGCCCGGAGAATGGCATTGAGTAAAACCACAACACTTGCAGCCTATCTCAAATTTATTCGGAATAATAGAATAGAGCAAGATGCATTGTTCCAAGACATGCTCATTCCCGTTACATCTTTCTTTCGCGATCCTAAAATATTTCAAGAGATAAGCGAATCCATCATTCCGATGATACTTAAAAATAAATCGGCTGATGAGGCTGTTCGCGTTTGGGTGGCCGGTTGTTCCACCGGTGAAGAGGCTTATTCTTTGGCCATTTGCCTTCACGAATGCTGCGCAGAAAAGCTATCGAATATCAAAATTCAAATCTTTGCCTCCGACATTTCAGAAGCCGCCATTAAAAAAGCAAGAATTGGTCTTTACACCAAAGCGGACGTACTAATGATTTCCGAAGGTCGCCTCAGAAATTACTTTACCAAAAACAATGGAGGTTACGAAGTAGGCAAAACCATTCGCGATATGTGTGTGTTTGCTCCTCATAATTTTTTAAAAGATCCTCCCTTTGCCAAAATGGATATGATCACGTGTCGAAATGTGCTGATTTATATGGATGGTTTTTTGCAAAAGAAAGCACTGGCCACTTTTCACTATGCCCTGAAAGAAACAGGATTTCTGGTACTGGGTAAATCAGAAACAACGGGCACTTCATCCGATTTATTCACACCGTTAGCACGGCACGAAAAAATCTACTCGCGCAAACCCGTACCGGGTCGTTTTATGCATGTCGCCACAGAACGGAAAGAGGAATCGTTGGTATTAAAGAATATTCCGTCATACTCGCACTTAAAATTTGACTTCATACAACCGATGTCTGCTATTGCAAACACTGACCGGGACCTTAAAACAAATACTTACGACAACTTCAACTACTATACGTACATAGTCTTCGACAAGAAGCTCGACGAAGCAGGCAGATTAGCAATGAACAAACGGCTGGATGCGGATTTCAAAGACCATGTGACAGGCCAGTTCAAGGTGATATTCGATCTTCAGCCCCTTACAGCCATACATCTTCATTCAGACTACCAGGTAGATCTCGCAGGACATGGCAACGCGCAATACGTAAACATTTTTCTTATCGTCGCCATTTTCATTCTCGCCGTTGCCTGCATCAATTACATGAATCTTTCTACTGCAAGATCTGCACGTCGTGCAAAAGAAGTGGGGCTTCGGAAAGTTGTAGGCGCAGGACGAAATCAGTTGATATCGCAGTTTCTTGGTGAATCGATGCTAATCTCTTTATTTTCTTTAGTTGTCGCGATAAGTGCTGTAGTGCTTTTACTTCCGGTTTTCAATTACCTGGCAGGAAAACAAATCTCGTTCAGTTTGCTGGAAGGAAAATGGATTGTGGGCATAATTGGAATTGCGTTGTTAACAGGAATTATATCTGGCAGCTATCCTGCATTGTTTCTCTCGAGCTTTAAACCGGTAAAAGTTCTTAAATCAACCTCAATCAACAGCAGCGGTAACAAAATATTTAGAAACGGTCTTGTGGTAATGCAGTTTGTTGTCTCGATTGTCCTGTTGGCGGGTACGGTTGTGATTTACCGTCAGCTAAAATTTATTCGCGAAATGAATCTCGGTTTCGACAAATCGAACCTGGTTTACTTTCAAATGAAAGGGAAGATGTGGAGTCAGACAGAATCGTTTAAGGGTGAAATGGAGAAAAGCCCGCTTACTGCAGACTTTGCCATTTTGGACGAACTGCCCGTTAATCTTGGATCAGGAACGATAGATGTGCATTGGGAGGGACAAGATCCGAATCAGCAGATTGTCTTTCCAACTCTTCGTGTATCCGATAAATTCTTTGATGTAATGAATATGAAAATGGTTAGCGGTCGTGCATTTTCATCTCAGTTTGCGGGCGATTCATCCAATTTTGTAATCAACGAAAAGGCCGCCAGGGTAATGGGTTATGATCCGCAAAAGGCTGTGGG
>JANODK010000130.1:0-3713 GCA_031412655.1 Chryseolinea sp. | reverse complement strand
GAAGATGTTGAAAGTATTTTAACACGCCTTCTGCAAGCTGCTGATTATAATGTTGAGGCTGCTGAAAGAGGTATCGTTTACATCGATGAAATTGATAAGATTGCGCGCAAGTCAGATAATCCTTCCATCACACGTGATGTGAGTGGCGAAGGTGTTCAGCAGGCGTTGTTGAAATTATTAGAAGGTACGGCAGTTAATGTTCCACCTCAAGGCGGTCGGAAGCATCCTGATCAGAAGATGATCACGGTGAACACTGAAAATATTCTTTTCATCTGCGGTGGTGCTTTCGAAGGCATCACACGCTTTATTGCAAACCGATTGAATACACGTCCTTTAGGATTTAGTGCAGGACACGATGGACTACATCCAGGTGCTCTTGATAAAGATAATTTATTACAGTTCGTTACTTCACAAGACTTAAAAAGTTTTGGCTTGATCCCTGAATTGATTGGACGCTTACCTGTTGTGTCATTTCTAAATCCACTCGATGAGGATGCGCTTCGCAAAATCCTGACGGAACCAAAAAATGCTTTGGTGAAGCAGTATAAAAAACTTTTCGATATGGAAGATATCGAATTGGAATTCAAAGAAGGTGCCATTGATTTTATTGTTGAGAAAGCCATGGAGTTCAAACTCGGTGCGCGCGGTTTACGCAGCATCTGTGAACCCATCATTAACGATGCGATGTTCGAATTACCTTCCGAAAAAACGAAAGACAAATTGGTTATCAATCGTGCTTACGCGGAAGAGAAATTCAATAAGTCGCAGTACAGTAAGTTGAAAGTGGCGTAGAACGATTTACGAGGTATTATTTACGAGGTACGATTGATCCTCTCCCCTAAGATACTTTACCATAAGTCTTGCGGCATTTTCTGAGGCTGAGCCTGTATCCAGAATTTTGATGAGATTATCATAAGCATCCAAAATACCTTGTTGGTAGGTTTGATTCTCTAATAACAATTTGAGTTCGACTGACACATCTTCCGCATTAGCATCTTGCTGAATCATTTCTTTCACGACCTGTTTTCCGATAATCAAATTAACGAGGGAAATGTAAGGCACTTTAATCAGCATCTTCACTATCCAGTACGAAACAAAACTGGTCTTATAAACAACAACTTGAGGAACGCGAAACAAGGCTGTCTCCAAAGTAGCAGTTCCCGATGTAACAATAGCAGCGTTTGAATTCAACAAGAGGTTGTATGTATCTTCAATGATGAATTTTACATTGGGTAAACTTCTCAATTCACCATACATAGATTGATCCAAATTACTAACCGATGCAACAGCAAATTGATATTGTGGAAATCGTTTTACCACTTCTTCCATCAACGGAATAATCGAATTCAATTCCTGCTTTCTGCTTCCTGGCAACAAGGCAACAACAGGATTTTCTGATTTCACTTGATGCTTCACTATGAACTGATCATCGTGTTGATGCGCTTTCACTGCATCGAGCACAGGATTACCTACATAATCAACATCCCAATTAAATTTTTTAAAGAACTCTTTTTCAAAGGGAAGGATAACAAACATGCGATCGACATTCGCTTTCAATTCAAGCGCTCGTCTTTGATACCATGCCCATACTTTTGGCGGTATGTAATAGAAAACTTTAATGCCGTTCTTCTTTCCAAACTTGGCAATTCGTCTGTTAAATCCACCGTAATCAATTAGGATAACAACATCTGGTTTGAACTGAGTAATGTCAGCCTTGCATTGCTTAATGTAATTTGAAATTTTATTAAGGTTGGTAAGAATTTCGGCCAGGCCCATAAACGCCATATCGCGATAATGAACTTCTAGCTCTACTCCTGCTTCTTGCATATACTCTCCACCAAAGCCACGAAGGTTTGCATCGGAATCATAGCGCTTTAATGCCTTCACTAAATTTCCCCCATGCAAATCACCTGACCGTTCACCGGCTATGATGTAATACCTCATTTTTAAATTTACGATTTAAGAATTAAGATTTATGATTTTGGGGCATCACTCGCCAAAATACTCCACGTAATTGCGGGGAGTTTCGTAAAGGCGGATGCAATGAAGTTTACCCCTTGAGGTTATGGACGGCAAATGTTGATTCAGAATTCTCCAGATTTCAACAATCAGATTTTCACAACTGGCAAGTTTGCCTTGCATGAAATCAACATCAAGGTTGATGTTTTTATGATCGAGTTTTTCGGTTACTTCGCTTCGGATTAACGTACTTAATTTCTTAAGGTCTACAACAAAACCAGTCTCAGGATCGGGCATTCCCTTCACCGTAACAATTAAATCGAAATTGTGCCCATGCCAGTTATCGTTCGCACAAGGACCAAAGACTTCTACATTCCTTTCCACCGACCAACTCGGGTTGAAGAGCTTGTGGGCTGCGTTGAAATGTTCTTTGCGGGAGATGTAGAGCATCCGAATGACTAAAAGTTCATATTAATTTTTACCGTCCTTTGTGAAACAAAATTAAACACATTAAAAAAATCAAGCGCTATTCAATAGTTACAAATTGAATACCTATACTTTAATTCTATTTAAAAAAATCACTAAAATCATCAAATCTTTTTCGGTTTTTAACGATAAGTTTTGCTCCTTAATGTAGTTTAAAATTTCATTCTCCATTTCGGGAAATTTTTCCGCAAAGCGTTTCTTATTAGAAGTAACTCCTATTAATTGGTTATTGTTCGAAATATAGTAGACCGTCTTTTTTGAAAATGTATCATCTTCTTCTCCCATGTCTAGAGCAGCAACATAGTTCCCTTGCACTAATTTGACTTCGGTTTTCGAATAAAGGGAAAATGTCCCTGGATAGACCTCTTTCATAAAGCCAATGAGCTTTGTATTCTCAAAATCAAATTTAGATGCATTGATAAATTTTTCCTTTTCTTGCGTAAGTCCATTTACAATTTCAAAAGATGCTATGTGGCGTCCTTCAGAACTCCCCATTTTTTCATCTTCTAATCTTATCTCGACAGAATTCAATTGAATATTATAGCGAATAAATTTGCTTAATATCTTAGCGTTGTTTACATATTGAATGTCACCCATAAGCCATTGCTCATACAGATAGACATTGCCCTTAACCTCTTTGGTATCAGCTTTTATTTGCGTGATAAATCCTCCTGGCTGCGGATTCATATCCATTCCTTTTGATTGAACCCCGCCTAAAACTGCTTGTCCCATTGCAATTCTACTAACTAAGGAAATAACCAAAATTAAAATCATTCTCATAACTGCATTTTTTTAATGGTAATAGATTAATAAAGAAAAGTGACGAGCCTCAACGTAGTTTTTACTACTCTCGCTTTTAATTCTGACACCCAAAATTAATTCTTTTGTTGGAATGTTAAACTTTATATTACCTGACCTTACCGTATGAAGCTCATATCTAACTCTCGATAATAAAATAGAGCCGTCAATTGGAACACCATCTGTTAGATTAAACAACTCAACTCTACATCTAATATTTTGTTGTTGACTTCTTAATGAAGCTTTAAAAATGATTGAATCTATCAGGGAGTACGAATTTATGTTGAAGTTGATTTGTGATAGCGCATTTGAATTTAACAAAGTCCAATCCTGCGACATCCCACCAAAATCTCCTTCAAATTGCAGGTCTATGACTTTAGGAATATCATTTGATAGTGGTGCAGAAGGTCTGGGTGGTGGTAGTTCACACCCCGTTATCACAAGCAAAATCAATATTGAACCAATTCTCA
>JANODK010000129.1:0-9689 GCA_031412655.1 Chryseolinea sp. | reverse complement strand
AATTCAACAGGATCGAAATAAGGTAACTCACATCTTACCTTCAATAATTTCAATTTCGGTTCTTCGATTGATGGCGCGACCCTCTTGTTCATCGTCATTGGAAACGATTGGGCGTTCTGAGCCAAAACCTTTTGCAGATACCCGTGTTTGGGAGATGCCTTTTGAAACCAAATAGTTAACAACTGAACTGGCGCGTTTGAGGGAGAGCGCTTTATTGCTAACCGCGTTTCCGGTGTTATCGGTATGCCCATTGATTTGAACATTTAACTCGGGACTGGCGACCAGGAGCTCGCGAAGCTTTTCAATTTCAGCAATCGATTCAAATTTGAGATCCGCTTTTCCGATATCGAAGAACACGTTCATCAACACCACTTTAGAACCAACTTCTGCCTTCACCATAATGATGTGGGTATCGATTTCCTGATACTCAGCAAACTGAGGTAGATTAAAGTTAATGGAGTTAAAAAGATAACCTACCTTTTCAGTAGCTACACCATAGTTACCGCCATGAGGGATTGTTAATTCAAAAAGACCAGTGGAAGGATCGGAGTTGATCTTTGCAATTACTTTATTGGTTTGATTGTTTACCAATGAGATGGTTGCACTCAGTGGAGCAGCCGTTGTTTCATCAATTACTTTTCCTTTTAGAACGGTTACAATTTTAAGGTCTTTATGAAATTGAATAATTGGATCTACATAGTCTTCAGTCTTGACGGCTTCTTTTGCTGGCTCTTTGATTTCTTTTGGAGGCTCAACAATGGCCGCCACTTCTACTTTTGGCTCTTCTTTTTTTATTGGCTCTTCTTTCACGATTACAGGTTCTGGAGGAGCGCTCACCAACACCACTGGTTTTTCTGCCGGAAGTGGTTCAAGAAAAGTTACGGTATAAATATCCGCACTACCCAATCCATCCTGGCGCAAGGTAGAGTAGTATCCTGTTTTCTTGTCGGCAGATATGGTAAAGAAACCATCGTATTCAATAGAATTAATTGGGTAGCCAAGGTTGGTTGGCTTGTGCCATTTACCGTCTTTAAAATCACTTTTAAAAATATCATTTCCACCCATGGTAGGATGTCCATCGGATGAAAAATACAAGGTAACGCCATCGGCATGCAGGAAGGGGGAATCTTCATTTCCTGACGTGTTAATCGTAGAGCCCATGTTGGACGCTTTTCCCCAATTGCCTTTTGCGTCTAATTCACTTACATAAATATCAAGCTCACCCTTTCCTCCCGGACGATTGCTTGAAAAGAACAATCGTTTACCATCAGCAGATAGGCAGGCAGATGTTTCCCAAAAAAGCGGAGTGTTAATGTTCTTGCTAAGCGGAACTGGTTTCGACCAATCTCCATCGGTTTTAGTTGAGATGTAAATATCTCCACCACCATCTTCATAATACAATAGCAATGTATTACCATCTGCCGAAAGAGAAGCCGCAGCATCGTTGAATTTAATGTTTATGTTCGGGCTGATTTTTTGTGGCTCATCCCAGGAGTCGCCAATTTTATGTGTAATGTAGATGTCTTCGAAGTTAGTGCCACTCTTTATTTTATAATCATCGGTTGAACGGTTCGATGTAAAGATCATGGTTTTGCCATCCGAAGAAAGAAGTGGGGAGTATTCATGAAAGCTAGAGTTCACGGCACCACCGGCATTTTCAATCAATACATGAACGGGTTTTTTGGAAAGCGAATCGGCAATGGTACACGCTTGTATTTTTTCATTGGCAATGTTAGCGAGCTTTTTATTATTCTTTTTAAACTGTTCGTAGTGTACGATTGCCTTTGAGTATTCATGATTTTGCTGATACGCCATACCCATATGGTAATCGATATCAAGATCAACCTTTGGATCCAGACGATATGCTTTCTCCAGATAAATAGCGGCCTTCCATTTGGTTTCGGAGTAGAGGTAGCACATGCCCACTTTTAAATTAAGAAGAGCATCGTCACCTTTGGTTTCACACGCAGGCAGATACAATTGCAAGGCGCCCCCATAATCTTTCTTGGAATATAAGCGATCTCCTTTATCAATCAAGTCTTTCGAACTTTGACTGAAACTACAAACTGCAATGAAAATGAAAAGGGCTCCTAAGAATCTTTTATCCATACTGATGGATACTTTGAATTAAGTTTAAAAAGTTAAGGTAAATATCGAAAAATAATCGAGATAAACGTAATAGGCTCAAGGTAATACAAAGTGCCCTTAAACCTCTCGAAGAATCATTTAACTCTATAACCCGGCCCTCTTATGACTCTTCCGGGTTTAGTGGAGGTATGTTCTCCGTTGTTCAGCACCTGGGTACCATTTACAAACACATGTACCATGCCGACTGCGTATTGCTTTGCCTTTTCGAAGGTGGCCAGATCTCGAATACTATTCGCATCGAAAATGGCGAGGTCTGCATAATACCCGACTTTTAGACTTCCGCGGTTTTTTATTTTTAAGTTCGAGGCAGGCAGAGAAGTCAATCGCCTGATGACTTCTTCCAACGAAACCAGTTTTTCATCGCGAACATATTGACCCAATACACGAGCAAAGGTTCCGTATGTACGTGGATGAGTACCTTCTTCCATATTGTCTTCTCGTATTGCTTCCGAACCAGCATCTGAACCAAAGCTTACATACGGCAACTGTATAATTTTTTTAATGTTGTCTTCTGATTGCAAATAATAGATGGCTTCAATTCTGGATTTATCGCGAACGATAAGGTCCACGACAGTTTCATCCGCATTCTTTCCATGAAGACGTGCTACTTCATCCAATCGTTTGCCTTTGTATAATAGATTAAGTGAATCGAGTCGAAAACCCATAAGTACAACGTTGGAAGGGTCAGAATTTTTGTACGGTATACCCATCTCCATTTCATACAATACTTTTTTACGGATCGAAGGATTACGCAGTCGCTTACGCATTTCTTTTGATCCACCTTCTTGTACCCAGGTTGGTAGTCTCGAGGTAAGTCCAGTACCGCTGGCGGTGTAGGGATACATATTCGCTGTAATTTTCAATCCTGCTTTTTGCGCACTATCAATTTTTGCCAGAAGAGTGTCGATTTTATTCCAGTTGCGCGCGATATTAATTTTTAAGTGATAGATCTCTGCATGTATGTTTGCTTCTTTAGCAATGCGTATGGTTTCATTCATAGCATCTAAAATAAAATCACCTTCACTGCGCATGTGACTAATATACATACCTCCATATCGTGACGCTACTTTTGAAAGTGCAATAAGTTCGTCCGTTGAAGCATAGGCTGCAGGAGGATAGATCAACGATGTACCTAAACCCATTGCACCTTCTTCCATGCCTTGTTGAACAAGTAATTTCATTTGCTTCAGTTCTTCTTCTGTTGGCTTTCGATCAGCAAAGCCCATTACATAATTTCGAATAGAAGTTTGTCCGATAAAGGATGCAGCGTTGGGTGTAGATCCTTTCTTCATTAACCATTTGAAATAGCCGTCTAATGTTGTCCATAGACTATCAACCGGAACTTTGCTCTTTCGTTTCATGGGTCCGGGCGACCATCCTTCTCCAAACACTTCGAGTGTTACACCTTGTTTAATATCGCTCATGGAACGTCCGTCTTTCAAAAGACTTTGATCGGCCCAGCTCAACATGTTAATGAATCCGGGTGCTACCGATAATCCGGTTGCATCAATTTCTTTTTTGCCGTGAGCATTTTTTAAATCACCAATCGCTGCAATCGTGTCGGCTTGTATGGCCACATCCCCAAAAAAAGGTTTTGTGCCTGAGCCATCATATATTGTTCCGTTACGGATAATGACATCGAATTCCTGAGGCGTGGTGATTTGTTGGCAAGCCAGAACAATAGCGATAGTAAGGGAAAGAAAAAAAGTAAAGCGCATAGCGACTATAAAAGTAAGGCTATGATAGGTAGGATTGGGGAGAAATGAAAGAAGAGACTTCGTTCAGTCTGATTATTTTTAGTGCATTCGGTTGCTAACGCAAAATTTTACCTAAGCGAAGGAAAACAGGAAAGGTCACCGATCGGATTTCTCCCGATTCCCAATGATGTTTCAACTTTTCAATTAACTCAGGAAGAGGATCAACACCTTTTGCCTTGATGTACTTTTGTGTGGCAGACCAACTGCTTAAATAGCCTGTATAATGTTCAAGCGTCCATTCTACTTTGATTTCGAATTTCGGTGTTGGAATTTCTTCAAATGGAAATTCAATATCCCTGTACTCATTCTCGATTAACTTTCTTGCGGGATCCCAATACGGCCCGACAATGTTGATATAGAAATTAGAAAACAGTTTATCGATTTCAGTATTGACTGAGCAACGTTCATAACCCCAGACAGCAAGGATTGAATCTTTTTTACCAACGCGTTTTACTTCCGTATAGAATGCTTCAAGATTAAACCAGTGTAGTGCCTGACCAACCGTTATCAAATCAAATTCATGATTGACAAACGATGTCTTTTCGGCCGAGCTAATGGAATAAAAAATGTTATCCGATTCAATGGCATTGTTCAGCTGTTGCTGACTAATGTCTGTGGCATACACTTTATCAAAGTGATCGGCAAGGTAGCTGGCCACCTGCCCGTTGCCGGTGGCACAATCCCATACCTTTCCTTTTTCCTTAACATATCTGAAAATAAACTCGTAAAGCGCATCTGGATAAGTAGGCCGGAAGGCAGCGTAAATGGAAGAATGGGTGGAGAAGTAGTCCTTTTGCATGGTCCTTTCGAATTTTAACTGAGTTTAATTAATATTTTTTGAGCGAGTCCAACGTTTCTACGGATCACAGGGTCTAAACGATTGAAATCAACCTGACTATTTATGAAATCAAGAAAAAACCCTCTCTTTTTTATTGCTCTTGTATTAATTGTGCTGAGTTGTGATTCGAGCGATCCGGAACCTTCTATAACTGATCTGAGCGAATTTGCACAGGAATTTATGAGCATGCGTCTGGGTTCTCCCAATGCGATGAGCCGTAAAAGCGATGCTGCTATTAATCAAAGTTTTCAAAGCATGATGAGTAGTCATGGTTTTAGCGGTGGCCGTATCAAAGGTGATTCAACAGATGGTAGTGAGCCGGGGAAAGATTCAACTGTTTATCAGGATCCATGGGTTTCATGTGCCGTTGTTTCGACTATTGAAAATGAGGATGGTAGTACAACAACCAGTTACGACTATGGCGATGGCTGCGAAGAAGGTTGGGGTGATTATAAATATTTTATGCACGGCAAAACAGTTCAAACGTACAAGTATAATTCTCTACATACTGGTTCCATATTTCGCGATACCTATTTATTCAAGATGCTCTATGATAATTACGGAGGTCATTACAATGTGGATAGCAGTGAGTGGAGCATTGATGGTAATTCTTTTTATGAGGGATATTCTTCTTATGATACTTCGATGAATAAATTTTCTGGTGCGTATTCCTACAATGACACATCGCTGTATAACTACAGCGGAAAGACGTATAACTACAAATCAAAAGGCAGCTCACGCTATAATGAAACAGGATGGGTTGTGGAGGAGAGTGAGTATGAGTATGGAGACGGAAGTGATTTTTATCACTCTAGTGTGGTGGAACCATTGGTCTCCAATTATTCATGCAATTCGTTTAAGGAAGGGACATTAATCAGTAGCAGCTATGTTTGGGTAGCAGTAACCGGTCGTGAAGTGGTGCACTACAAGCAAGGTGATAAAGAAGGAACTTTTGAAATTGATTATGGAAATGGGGAGTGTGATAATATTATCTACATCACTGAAAATGGCGTGCGTGTAGAAGTTGATCTTGGTAGTGGATGGATGTGTGGTACTACTACCGGAGGATAAGTTGTGGTAACACTATGGGCAAAGCCATTCGCGAAAAACGGATGGCTTTTTTTATGTGCTACTATTTGCCACGAAGTCTCAAAGGCACTAAGGGACACAAAGAAATAATTAAAGCCAAACAACGATCAACCAAAAACGGACAACTAACTCATAGCATCTTCACTAGCATTTCCTTAAATAATTTTGCTGCTACCATGGCTGTTACATTTTGAATATCGCGTGTTGGATTTAGTTCAACAATATCGGCACCTACAAGGTTGGCTTTTAAATTTTGAATGATGGAGATAACCTGACGGGTAGAGAAGCCTCCGGGTTCATAATGTGAAACTCCGGGAACAAAGGCAGGATCAAGCGCATCCAGATCGAGCGATAGGTAAACCGGACCATCAAATTGAAATTCAATTGAATCGTTCCAGTCTTTCATTTCAATGACCTCTACACCAAAACGGTTTACCTGCTCGCGTTGATGGGGATTGTACGTTCGAATACCAACTTGTACTAATCGTTGTGCTAATCCTTCTTCCATTATCCGCGCAAACGGACACGCGTGTGAGAATTTATTTCCTTCAAAATCATTGTATAAATCTCCATGCGCATCAAGATGTAGAATAGTAAGCTTGGGATATTTTTTTGCGAAGGCTTTTATGATGGGATAGGTAACCGAATGATCGCCACCAAAACTGAATACTTTATTTCCCTGATCAAGATGTGAGGCAATTCCTTTTTCAATTTCAGTAAACGCAAGTGGCATCGATGAAAGTGTAAGATCACCAACATCTTTCCAGCGATTGTCTTTGCTCAGATCAATTCCATTCTCTGTGCAATAGTTTGCAGAATCAGAATGATAGGCTTCACGGATTTTTTGAGGTGCTAATGAGGCTCCTTGTAAGTAGGATGAGTTTTCATCGAGTGGTATGCCTAGAACTGAAATCAATTATCGTCTTTTTAAAGCCACAAAGATATACCAAAAGAGAATCGATTCTCATAGTGAGTAAATCCACGAAAGTTATCTTCAGATATTCCTACTGCAGTTTGAGGAGACTGTGTTGAGGATGCTTTCACTTTAACATTGCCTCCAAGATTTGAGTATAATAATGATGGCGAAAATTCAGCACCCAAGGATAGTTTAGAGGATAAGAAGTAGTTAAATCCAAAGATTCCCCCAACCCCAACCGAATACCCATTTGGGATTTCATTTTTTATATACATATATGTTATTTGTGCACCTGAAGCGGAATCAGTTTGAACTGATTTGTAATCCACATCAAATTTTCTGTGTAGAGTGAATGGTATTTCTATTCCAAAATAAACATCAAGCTTCTCTTTGCTTAGATTCCAGGAAACGCCCGGTGCTATAGTTACTTTGTTTTGACTACCCGTCACTGACTCATTGTTACGAATACCAACATAATATTGATCATGATACTCCTTTATACCGATTTTGGTATAATTAATTCTTACCCGATAATTGGTCATGGATGATGTCTTGTAAGTTCCAAGAATTCCTAAGGCATACGAATTTTCCTTGATGTTGTAATTGTCCATTGACTCCATATCAACATCAAACCAACCCACTTTCGTATCCCGAATGGGATTACACTTGAAGGGTAAGTCCGATTTTTTTGTTTTGTGAGAATAGGGATGAACTTATTAAAGTGAACAGAGTCAATACAATGGCTGTCTTTTTCATGAAATTTTATTATGAATGTTGATGCTTTACTGCGAAGTAAGTATTTGAGCAATCCATTTATCGTAGCAGAATCCCGGAAGGAAATTCTGCTACGACTTCATGTTTTGAATTCTCAGCAACTTAATAATCCTCAGTATACTTAATTACGAACTCGCCTTCTGTAATGAGAATGTCTGCGGCACCTGATTTGGCTACCTTGCAATTAAATGTGCCGGTAACCTTGTAAGCGTTTGCACTACCAATATTTCCATTCAGCTCAACGTTTGAAATAGTTACTGAACTTGACGTTTGATTTGAGGTATTGTCCGATGAAAAATCAACACTGCCTTCAGCATAATAAAATGAGGCCAGAGGCACATCGCCCGTAAAATTAATTATCTCACCATCCCAACCGACAATGTCAGCGGCTTCAATCCAATCGTTGCTTTCCTGGCAAATTGAAATATCACCGTAGTCCGATTCGTTCAGTGGAGGAATTGTTGAACAGGCACAATCGCCACACGATTGAAATCCAGGATCAGAGGTTTCATAAATTTTCCATACACCATCGGCTTTAAACTTTATGTAGTAGGTCTTCGTGGGTTCGGGTTCCACACAAGCCAAGCATTCTCCACCGCAGTCTATACTGGTTTCTGTTCCATTCAATACTCCATCGGAGCAGGTGTCCGGTTCTTTTGGATCGTCACCTTTGCAAGAGATAATAGCGATTACTGCGAGAGCTAATAGTTTAGCGATAAAATGATTTTTCATAACTGTTTGGATTTAGATAATGGTTTAAAGAATTAAAAATTAAAAGCAACGTACTTGGTAATTGTTTGTAACGTACATGCACAAAGTTTTACACAAAATAGTTTCTTTTTCTCGAAACTCAAGATGGTCAAGAAATTTTGATCGGATTTTTGTAAAAAAAATAGAGTCCCCGATGTGAGGGACTCTATGTATCTTAATTCAATTAATAAAGTCAATAATCAATTAGCTACTTCTTCACATTAAGAGCCAGTTCCTTCAACTGCTCATTCGAAATCGTAGAAGGCGTATCAATCATCACATCTCTGCCGGCATTGTTTTTCGGGAATGCAATGAAATCGCGAATGGAATCGGCACCACCAAAGAGGGAACACAATCTGTCGAATCCAAAGGCAATACCTCCGTGTGGCGGTGCTCCAAATTCAAAGGCTTCCATTAGGAAACCAAATTGTTTCTTCGCTTCTTCTTCGGTAAAACCAAGGTGACTGAACATCATTTGTTGCGTTGCGCGGTCGTGAATACGAATCGATCCACCACCTACTTCAGTTCCGTTGATGACCATGTCATATGCGTTCGCACGAACATCTCCAGGGTTAGTATCCAACAGGGCAATGTCTTCCGGTTTTGGTGATGTGAACGGATGGTGCATCGCGTGGTAGCGTTTCGCTTCTTCGTTCCATTCCAATAAAGGAAAGTCTAGAACCCAAAGCGCTGAGAATTTAGTTTTATCGCGTAAGCCAAGTTTATCGCCCATTAACAAACGAAGTTCATTTAATTGTTTGCGAGTGGTGTACGTTTCACCAGCCAACAATAAAATAAGATCGCCAGGTTGAGCATTGAATTTTGTTGCCCAGGCTTTTAATTCTTCTGGTGAATAGAATTTATCAACCGATGATTTTAATGAACCATCTGCTTTGTATTGAACATACACCAATCCTTTCGCCCCAATCTGTGGACGCTTCACAAATTCTGTAAGCTCATCGATTTGTTTGCGCGTGTATTCAGCACAGCCGGTCGCGGCAATACCCACTACCATTTCAGCACTTTCAAATACCGGGAAGTTTTTTCCTTTGGTAAGTTCTTTGATTTCCACGAACTCCATTGCGAAACGAGTATCCGGTTTGTCTGAACCATAGAGGCGCATGGCCTCATCATATTTCATTCTTGGAACAGAAGGCAATTCAATGCCTTTTACATTTTTGAAAAGATGACGAATCAATCCTTCGAATGTATTGAGAATATCTTCCTGCGTTATGAACGCCATCTCACAATCGATCTGCGTAAACTCAGGTTGTCTGTCGGCACGCAAGTCTTCATCGCGGAAACATTTTACAATCTGGTAATATCGATCGAAGCCCGACACCATCAACAATTGTTTGAAGGTTTGTGGCGATTGTGGCAAGGCATAAAACTCACCACGATGAACACGCGATGGCAC
>JANODK010000128.1:0-7908 GCA_031412655.1 Chryseolinea sp. | reverse complement strand
AGTGCGATGATGATGTGCGTGCTTAATGCGATAGATGAGCGGATCGCGCATGTGCATATTCACATGATCCATGTCAACCTTCGCACGCAATACTTTTTCTCCGTCTTTATACTTGCCAGCCTTCATGTCGCTGAACAACTTCAAATTCTCTTCAACACTGCGACTTCTAAACGGACTCTCTGTTCCGGCTTTTGTGGGTGACCCTTTTTGTATCGCAATCTCTTCGCTGGTACTATCGTCAACATAAGCCAATCCTTTATTAATGAGCAGAACAGCAAATTCATAAAGCTTTTCAAAATAATCAGAAGCATAAAGTTCCTGCGACCAATTAAAGCCTAACCATTTGATGTCTTCCTTAATACTCTCTACATATTCTGTCTCTTCTGTCACGGGATTCGTATCATCGAAACGAAGATTGGTTTTGCCACCGTATTTCAATGCGAGTCCGAAATTGAGGCAAATGCTTTTCGCATGCCCCATATGGAGATAACCATTCGGTTCGGGAGGGAAACGGGTGATAATACTTTTGTATTTACCTGCTTTCAGGTCGTTTTCTACAATCTCTTCAAGAAAGTTTAAGCTCTTCTCTTCCATCATTTTGAACTTCACATTGGACTAAGAGCGTAAAGGTATAAAGGCTTTTGGAATTGGAAGAGGATTTTATCTATGGCATTCAACTTTTCAGGGCTTTTATTATAGCCGGCAGGCTGTAAGTCTAAATCATGTTTTACCTTTACAGCGAATTTAAATACACCCAATTGCGGGGGTGATTACAACCAGAAGAAGCAACGAAAGATGAGAGAAGTACGCGTACGTTTTGCACCTAGCCCCACGGGTGCCTTGCACATTGGAGGAGTTCGAACAGCCCTTTATAATTACCTTCTTGCCCGCCAGAACAACGGCACCATGATTCTGCGCATTGAAGACACCGATCAAAATCGGTATGTGCCTGGAGCGGAAGAATATATTATGAAATCGCTGGAGTGGGCCGGGATAAAAATTGATGAGGGAGTAGGTGTGGGTGGACCACATGCACCATATCGCCAATCGGAGCGGAAAGATATTTACAAGAAGTATGCACAACAGTTATTAGACGAAGGAAATGCATACTATGCTTTTGATACCGAACAAGAGCTTGATGAAATGCGCGAACGTTTAAAGGCAGCTGGTGTAGACAATCAACAATACAACAGCATCACACGTTTGCAAATGCGGAATTCATTAACACTTTCTGCTGATGAGCTAAAAGCATTAATGGATGCGGGAACACCGTATGTTATTCGTTTGAAGGTTCCGAAGAAAGAAGAGATTAGATTGAACGATTTGATCCGCAGTTGGGTGATGGTACATTCTTCGCAGATCGATGATAAGGTATTGATGAAAAGTGATGGTATGCCCACCTACCACCTGGCCAATGTGGTAGATGATTATCTGATGAAAATTTCGCACGTCATTCGTGGAGAAGAGTGGTTGCCTTCGGCTCCATTGCATGTATTGCTTTATAAATTTTTAGGTTGGGAAAATGAAATGCCTCAGTTTGCACATTTGCCTTTGCTGTTAAAGCCATCCGGTGACGGTAAACTTAGTAAGCGTGATGCTGATCAACTGGGCTTTCCAATTTTTCCGCTCACGTGGAAAGATCCAATTACAAAAGAAGATGCGATTGGTTATAAAGAAGCTGGATACCTTCCGGATGCGTTGATCAACTTCCTTGCTTTTCTTGGGTGGAATCCCGGAACAACACAAGAACTTTTTTCAATGGACGAATTGATCCACGAATTTTCAATTGAACGCATTGGTAAGGCTGGAACGAAGTTCGATATTTTAAAAGCGCAGTGGTTCAACCAACAATATCTGCGCGCAAAATCCGACTCTGAATTGGCGGACTACTTGTTGAGTTCACTCGCAAAAGAAAAAATAGATTGTTCAAAAGACAAAGCCATTAAGATCGCGCAGTTGATGAAAGAGCGCGCCACTTTCCCGAAAGATTTTTGGGAACAAGGTAAGTTTCTCTTCATTCCACCAACTTCGTTTGATGAACAAGTAGCAGGCAAGAGGTGGAATGATGAAGCCGTAAAAGTAATTTCAGCCTACAAAGATGCTCTTGCTGCACTTCCTTCTCTTGATGCAGTGATTGCTAAAACTACATTGGAAGAAGTGACTGCTTCATTAGGTATCGGTACCGGTAAAATTTTACAAGCCTTGCGACTTTCCATCACAGGCCTTGGTGCTGGTCCGGATTTAATGATCAGCATGGAGATTATGGGCAAAGAAGAAGTGATAAAACGAATTGCCTTTGCTCTTGAAACAATGAAAGTAAAAGTGGCCTAGTGATGAGTTGAGAGTATTTAGAAAACCCAATCATGAAAAAAGAAAAAAAGCCTGCCGCCAAACCAAAGGCCCGCGTACACAAAGACCTTCAGGGCCTGGACATCACGATCAATCAGTTTGGTGAAATAAAAGCCAACATGAACATTGAGGATATTAATGCGTTTCTCGATAAAAATGTTGACGATAAAAAACTAGCCGAACGCGATGATTATGAAGACATGAAGAAAGGTAAAAAGAAAAAGAAATAATTTCATTTTAAATTCTTTCATCGGCTTTCCAGATCATGTTGTGTAAAATAATATCCTAATTTCTATTTTAATGACTCTGATTAAGATCCATAATCCTCTTCTCTCCCGGAGGCAACCTAAGGATATTTTAAAAACAAAATATGAACTTTAGGGTACTTGCCTACTGCTGTTTGCCTACTGCCTACTCGGTCTATTAGCAGACGATTGAGGTGAGGTCATTAAAAAATTCTTAAGCAAAGACATTGATTCCTACTTCGTAACTCGTCCTTTTTTTTGTTTACTTCGTATGTAGTATTCAAAACCAATTTTAACATGGCACGATCACACGAAATTGATTACCAGATTAAAGGCGAAAGCATTCAGATTGTAGAAATAGAACTTGATCCATCAGAAACGGTCATTGCAGAAGCAGGTGCCATGCTCTTCATGGAAGATGGCATTACCTTCGAAAGTAAAATGGGCGATGGTTCTAACCCGAGCCAGGGTCTGTTTGATAAATTATTATCAGCAGGTTCACGCATGATTACCGGTGAATCGCTTTTCATTACACACTTTACCAATCACGGAAACAGAAAAGCAAAGGTAGGTTTCTCTGCACCATATCCAGGCACAGTAATTCCAATCGACTTATCACAAAGTCCAAATAATGAAATGATCGTGCAGAAAGATGGATTTCTTTGCGCTGCTTTTGGTACAAAGTTGTCCATTACATTCAACCGCAAATTAGGATCGGGTTTAGTAGGAGGTGAAGGGTTTATACTTCAAAAATTACAAGGCGATGGCAGAGCCTTTGTGCATGCCGGAGGTACTGTGATTGAACGTACCTTATACAATGAAACATTGCGCGTTGATACAGGCTGCGTAGTAGCTTTTGAATCGCAAATAGATTTTGATGTGCAAAGCGCAGGCGGCCTTCGCTCAATGGTATTTGGTGGTGAAGGAATTTTTCTTGCTACGCTGCGCGGCACCGGAAGAGTATGGCTGCAATCTATGCCGATACGAAAACTGGTTCAGGCCCTCGCACCTTATGGACGAAACAGCGGTAAGGAAGCGAGTTCTATTTTAGGTGGATTATTAGAAAGGTAGGATATACGTGTTAATAAGTCCGTTCTGGCATTGCTGTTGCGATGATGGAACGGACTTATTTTTTTAGATTATTTTCTAATTAGAATTTCCGCAATACCTTTTCAATTTAGCCTTCTTATTTTTCTCTCTTGTCACTTCTCAGGTTCATTGAGAATTCCTTCACCCTCTTATTGGTTCCAGCGCTTCTAATCGATAATTGAGAATCAACCTAATTCTCTATTTTTGGTAAATTTTAGTTTATGGCCGTATTGCTGGCAGCATGCGTTACTGCTTTTTTGGTTTCCTTCATCATATCACCGGTCATCATCAAATATTCTTTGGAGAAGAATCTGGTGGATATGCCAAGCCGAAGGAAAATTCATAAGAAGATAACACCTTCCATGGGCGGGATAGCCATTTTTCTCGGGTTCACCATAGCATCTTCTATCTGGTTGGATTTTCATCTATGGGCAAGCATACGCTATCTCTATGCAAGTCTTCTCATTGTATTCCTGTTGGGCGTGCGCGATGATATTGTGCCGTTGAGGGTGCTTCACAAATTGTTTGGACAGGTGGTGGCAGTTGTTATTCTCATGGGTTCTCCAATTCAGATTAATTCCCTGCATGGTTTTTTGGGAATACATGAATTGCCCATCATTGCGAATTACGCGCTCACTACTTTTAGTGTCATCATCATCATCAATTCTTTTAATCTGATTGATGGACTCGATGGACTTGCCGGAAGTATTGGGCTTGTTGCGCTTACCGCTTTAGGTATTTGGTTTTACCTTGCCGATGATTTTTTGTTTGCCCTTCTTTGCTTTGCGATGTCAGGCGGTATTTTGGCTTTTCTGTTTTTTAACTGGGAGCCTTCTCAAATTTTTATGGGCGATACTGGTGCAATGGTAATCGGATTATTGCTGGCGGCTTTCACCATTCACTTCATGAATGTAAACGCAGCATTACCGATTGGCCACGCTGTTAAATTCTCAGCGACCATTGCAGCGGCAGCATGTTTCATTATTATTCCATTATGTGACACATTGCGCATTATCATTCTCCGGCTTTCAAAAAAACAATCACCGTTCACACCAGACAAAAGTCACATTCATCACGCCATTATGCGATTGGGCATGACGCATTCAAAGACGACTATTATTCTCGCCTCTGTTCATGTTTTTTTTATTACCGTAATTATTCTATTCCGCAAAGTGCCGGAAATGTATGCTTTGCCCGGAGTACTTTTCTTAGCCTTAGTGATGACTCTGATTTTAGATCAGTTGATTTTAAAAAAGCTATCCACTAAAAATGTTGTGGATGATGCGGAGGGGAGTTAGTGGTCTTTGATGTTGAAGCTATAAAGTTTGCTTTGCAGTTGTGTGTAATGGAATACAATTCTATTGCCTAAGTCTTGAAAAAATTATTTCAATTTTTTCTTTTCGGGCTTTCCTTCGATAATATTCTTAGCGTTTAATTTACTCACAATCTTCTTTCCTGTCTTCGCTTCAATTTCTTTTCTGGTGTTGCCGGCAATTGTTCCGCCTTGCGTGGCAATCACTTTGTTTTCGTCCAGTGTTTTGGGTTTCTTTTCTTTCGAAATTTCTGAGGTTGTTGCTTCTGCCAGCATATTCAAAACCAATTCCAAATTGGTCATGTGATCGCGAAGGTTTTCCTTTTTTAAGTCCTTATGTTTCTTGTATTGCTTTACAGACTTACCGCTCCACGCTTTTGTGATAATGTCAGTAAGAACGGCAAAGTCCATCCCTCTTTTCACTCCTCGTTTTTCCCATTCGTCTGTTAGTTCTTTTCGAACTTCAATGCTTTTAAGTCTCTGGTTAATCCAATTTTTGGAATAACCTTTTGCCAGGTAGGTTTCCATTGCCCGGTCAAAACTTAATTCCGGGTCTTGATCTTCCTCAATTCTCTCATAACCAACTTGAGCGAGCCATTGTTTGAATGGTTCTGCTTTGGGGGATGGTATGGACTGTATAATTCTTAAAAGACCTTGGGTATCAGTGCAATCCGTCAAGTACTTCTTTCCATCACTGGCCTCTAATTTCAGTTGTACGATAATATCGTACAACTGACCAAAACCTTCTTCTTCCAATTTGCGCTTCAAATCGCTCCAATATCTTCTTGGATTATTACTATCTGTAAGAATCTCAATCACATCAATTATGGAGAAGTACCACAATTCCTTTTCTTCATCCCAATGGGTTCTTACTTTTTTGGATTCAAATAGTTTTATGTTACTCATATTATTTTGGTTGAATAATATACAAGACAATTTAGGTTATATCGAAAGAAAAAGGTCAATATCTCCCGCAATGTCATTCGGTGTAATTGTGTTTATGTCTGTAAGGTCTGATTTGAAACGAACATCTGTTACAAGTGAGGGGACATTGTCAGACGAAATTTTTGGAATGTCCTCGGCTCTGTAGAAACGTAAAGAATCTTTTGCTAACTGAAAGTCAAATTTCAATTTCATTGAATCACTAATTGATTTTCCTAAAGTCATTGCGATTTGCATTTGTAACTTCTCTATCAATTCTATTTGTGCTACAAGCCTGCCTGAAATTTCATTTTGTAATTCAGAAATACTTTTCCCTGTGCTTGCTTGTTTTACAAATACTGAAGCAATAATTGTTTTTGTGCCTGTGAGTGAATGAAGTTGATCCAGTGAGAAGGTATGAATTCGCAATCCACTTCCTGAACTCTTAACTTCAATTCTTTCTTCGCCATTATTGAAATCAAATTTCTCTTCAGGAATACAATGCCAGCACCTTACAAGGTTTGCTGGTTCTTTACTTTCAGCAATCAAAAATAATTCTGCCCAAAGCCCTTGAATAGTTTTTGTCTGTGGCTCTGTTGCCAAACGAAACAACTCCACGAAACGGGTAATTTCTTTTCTAACTCCCTCTTGTGTCGGTGTATTTCCTAAATCTTCAATCAATGCAGAACAAAGTTTTAAGAAATATTTTTTTAATGAGTGGTCTCTACCAACAAAGCAAACTGCTGTAAAATTTCTTTCAATTTGATTCCCGTTTTGTAGAATGTTGCATTTTATATCAAACAAAACGGAAACATTTTGCAATTTCAGGTTTGTGGTTAAAATTTTTAGCTGCTCTTTTGAAACTGAAATTAAAAGAGTAGGGTTTTCAAATTTATCTTTTGCAATTCTATGGTTGTCAAATTCTGGAATAGGAATAGCAGAGAACTGAAATGTATCGCTCTCTCTGGGTACAATTATCGTATTGAATGGATCAAGTAAATTCATTAAGCCCAACGAATAAGTTCAACAGAAATTTCTTCAGGAATGAATGTAGCCAAACCAACCACAGACTCAAAATTCCCTGCGTCACCTTCCAAATCAAAAACATAAAGTTGGAAAGTAATTCCTGTTCCTTTCATATCTCTCAAACCTTCAGTTCTATCGTTTCGTCCTTGAAAGTATTGAGTGATTTGATTTTTATCATTCAGTGAACGAAAGCGTCTGTTTTCAAAACTGCTCATTAAGAATATTGTGCAAGTTTGTTCTGGAACTTCATCTAAATGCTTCTCTAAAACATAAAGCAAAGCTGTGTAGTCGCCAACATCTGCACTGCTGTTAAAACGAAATTGAATAAGCAACTCATTGTAGACTTCAATCAACGGCTTTTGAACTATTGGGAATCCTCCAGAAGCAGCAAATTGATTGTTTGAAAGAAAATCCCTCAAAGTATTTTGATTACTTTCAACAATATTCAATTCGTTGTGCGGTGTTTTAATAACACTCCATTCACCGCCAAAAATTGAACGCTGAAAATCATGAGAGAAAATTTCTCGTCTGGCTAAAGTTAAATCACTTGTTAAGAAGACTTCTCTATACCATTCGTCCAAACTCCGACCTGAGTTTTTATGTTCGGATAACCTTCTTCGCATATCTTCTTCATGCCTTACGTAATCAATATAACGGTCTCTTGCATCACCGTCAAGATAAACTCGGCAATAACCGATGTAATTCATTTTGTAACCAAAGAATCTTGCACGCTGTTGTATTGTATCTGCGTTACCTACACCAACACTCCTTGGCATGTAAGTAACAGTTAATCCCTCGACTGTAAATCCTCTATCCATTGCCTGACCGCCAATTAAAATCCAACTGTAAGAATTTCTCCACTCAACACTTGTTCTGTTGTTACCCGTTGAGTTTAGTGATTGAATCACTGTTGAACTTATTGCATGGCGCAATCTATCACCGGTCAATTCTTCAAACAGTTCGCCG
>JANODK010000127.1:0-36826 GCA_031412655.1 Chryseolinea sp. | reverse complement strand
GCTTCACATGGATGTCTTCTATATGAGAATAGCGCGTTACGAATCCATTGCCATGATCAATTTCAATGTAATTGCCATAACCTGCCTCAACGGATGCTCTGCTTACTTCTATTACTTTACCATCCGCAGCAGCAAAAATTTCAGTTCCGCGTGGTGCAGCAAAGTCCAAACCCTCATGATGATAGGTACCTTTGTGAAATGGATTGATCCGTTGTCCAAAACCAGAAACAATTCTCTTAACCGGATCCTGAAGTGGTGAGAGAGATGGAATGGATTTGATAATCCCTTTATATTCTCTTGTAATTTCTGCTTCATCCGAAAATGATTTTGTTCGTAATGAAGTTTCCGCAAGTCGATTTGATTTGGTTTGTAATACTTCCAGCATTGATTCGAATCCCGAAGCATCGGCCAGTAAGACCTGCTCCTTAGATAAGGTAGGTTTGTTACTATTTTCTATCGCAGGAATGGTATTGAAGAACTTGGTATGCAATGTATTGTCTTGTTCTTTCAAACTGATCAGCGAGGCTTCAATCTCCTGCAGTTCCTGTTCGAGAACAGGTTTGTTCTTTTTAATGATTTTGTTCTCTTCCCTTAATGCTACTTCAGTTTCCGTTTCAATAAACCGATCATGTATTGCAATAAAAGCCATTAGAAAAAGAGCGGCTGTAAAGGCAAGTCCAAATCCATAAGCCAATACATCCTGCCAGCTTAGTTTGGCGGGTTCGTATTTACACGTCTTGGGATTGTAATGGTAATTGACCTTTGACATCTACAACACAGCGATGGATTGGTTAGTAATTGAAGCAAGCTGTAAAAAAATCCTCTCCATCTGCGTATTCTCGGTCATCTGCGGTTAATTTTGTGGCTTGCGCGAAATTTTAACGAGTCAATATAGTAAAAATCGCGAAGTAGAAAGCTTAAACACTAATATCATAATGGATTCGATCTCGATCAGAAGGAAGTTTTTGGAATTTTTTGAGAAAAAAGGGCATACCATCGTTCCTTCTGCACCCCTCGTGCTGAAAAATGACCCTACTTTATTGTTTACCAATTCAGGCATGGTGCAGTTTAAAGACTGCTTTTTAGGCAACGCCACGCCCAAATCAAATCGAATAGCCGATACCCAAAAGTGTCTTCGCGTAAGCGGAAAGCATAATGACCTAGAAGAGGTAGGTATCGATACCTATCACCACACTATGTTTGAGATGTTGGGCAACTGGAGCTTTGGTGATTATTTTAAGAAGGAGGCAATTGAATGGGCTTGGGAATTATTGACTGAAGAATACAAACTTCCGAAAGACCGCTTATATGTAACGGTATTCGAAGGCGATAAAAAAGAAAACTTATCGTTCGATCAGGAAGCATACGATTTTTGGAAAGCTTTTATTTCGGAAGACCGGATTCTTCGTGGAAATAAAAAAGATAATTTCTGGGAGATGGGTGAGCAAGGTCCTTGTGGTCCTTGTTCCGAAATCCATGTTGATCTTCGTTCCGATGAAGAAGTGAAAAAACTTCCCGGAAAAGATTTGGTGAACATGAGTCATCCGCAAGTAATTGAAATCTGGAATCTTGTCTTCATGGAATTCAATCGCAAGGCGGATGGATCGTTGGAAAAACTTCCAGCTCAACATGTTGATACCGGGATGGGCTTCGAGCGTCTTTGCATGGCGATCCAAAAGAAGACTTCGAATTATGATACGGATGTATTTTCTCCGCTTATCAATTTTATTGGTGATGCAGCCGGAATAAAATACAAGCAAGACGAGAAGACCGACATCGCGATGCGTGTTATTGCGGATCACGTTCGTGCAGTTTCATTTGCTATTTCTGACGGTCAATTACCTTCCAATACGGGATCAGGTTATGTGATCAGAAGAATTTTAAGAAGAGCGGTTCGTTACGGATTTACATTCTTAAACTTTAAAGAGCCATTCATTTATAAATTGGTTCCTGTTTTGGCGAACCAACTGAAAGATGTATTCACTGAACTTGAATCACAAAAGGATTATGTGGGCAAAGTGATTTTTGAAGAGGAGACATCTTTTTTGAGGACGTTGGAGAAAGGTTTGAAGCGTATTGAAGGTCTTAAAGCCATCAGCGGAGAACAAGCTTTCGAATTATACGATACATACGGATTCCCTCTTGATCTTACTTCATTAATTGCGCGTGAGCGAGGTTTCTCTGTTGATGAAGATGGCTTCAAAGTTGAAATGCAAAAACAAAAATCCAGATCGAAGGCAGCTGCTACGAAAGAAACGGGTGATTGGATTTTAATTGGTGACGATGTGAAGTCGGAGTTTATTGGCTACGATCATCTTGAAGCTGATATAAAGATTACCAAGTATAGAAAGATCAAACAAAAGAATAAAGAACTATTCCAACTGGTATTTGATCGTACACCTTTCTATGCAGAAAGCGGTGGACAAGTTGGTGATACCGGTTTCATCGAAAGTGCGAATGAGAAGATCATCATCGTTGATACGAAGAAGGAAAATGATTTGACGGTTCACTATGCTGAGCGATTGGTAGAAAATCTTTCTACTGCTTTCATCGCGAATGTAGATAAGCACAAGCGTCAGTTGAGCATGGATAATCACTCAGCTACACATTTACTTCATGCTGCATTGCGTCAGGTATTAGGCAAGCATGTTGAGCAGAAAGGTTCATTGGTGAATGATAAAATACTTCGCTTCGACTTTTCTCACTTTGCTGCCATGACAGCAGCAGAAATTCAGCAAGTTGAAAATATTGTGAATGAGAGAGTTCGCGAGAATATAAAGCTGGATGAAAAACGAAACGTGCCGATTGACCAGGCAAAATCATTCGGAGCAATGGCGCTCTTCGGAGAAAAATATGGTGACTTTGTCCGCGTGATTACATTCGATCCAAAATTCTCTGTCGAACTTTGTGGAGGAACACATGTTCAGGCAACAGGTAATATTGGATTGTTCAAAATTACATCTGAGAGTTCGGTTGCTGCTGGTGTTCGAAGAATTGAAGCGGTTACGGCTGAAGAAGCAGAACGTTTTGTTCACGATGAATTTGATTTACTTGAGCAATTGAGAGGATTGTTAAAAAATCCGAAGGATATTATTTCTAGTACCAAAACACTTCTCGAAGAAAAGCATGCGCTTGAAAAGAAAGTAGAATTTTTCCAACAAGAGCAAGCTAATGTATTGAAAGATAAACTGGCTACGAAAGTATTGAAGCAAAATGGTTGCAGTTTAATACTTGAAAAAGTATCTGTTCCGAATGCTGACGCATTGAAAAATATCGCCTACGGTTTGCGAAATCAGTTTGAAGATTTGCTTCTGATACTGGCTGCTGATGTTGAAGGTAAGCCTCAAGTAACAGTTATGGTAGGAGAGAAGCTTGCGCAAGCGAATACCTATCATGCTGGCAACATGGTAAAAGAACTAGCGAAAGAAATAGATGGAGGCGGAGGCGGTCAGCCGTTCTTTGCAACAGCTGGTGGCAAGAACCTGAATGGCCTCGATGCTGTTATTGAAAAAGCACGTACCTTGATTAATAAATGATTTGTAGTGTTTGGCTACATGCTTCAGGCTACAGGCTTGCAGCGTGAAGCCAGCAGCCTGAATTAATATGGAGAAATCGATTCGAGATAAATACACTGCTGTTATTGGACTTGAAGTTCATGCCCAACTGCTTACGCGATCCAAAATTTACAACTCGGATTCAACGCAGTATGGAAGTTCTCCAAACACAAACCTCAGTGTTATTACATTGGCTCATCCAGGCACATTGCCCAAGCTGAATAAGAAGGTAGTGGAGTACGCTATTAAAATGGGATTGGCGTGTCACTCTGCTATTTCGCGTTTCAATATATTCGATCGTAAAAATTATTTTTACCCTGATCTTCCAAAAGGATATCAGCTTACACAAGATCGAACTCCAATTTGTAAAGGTGGATACATTACGATCAACATTAAAGGTGTTGAGCATAATATTGAATTGCATCGCATACACATTGAAGAGGATGCTGGCAAATCAATTCACTTAACAAGCGAGGTTGATACATTGGTAGATTTTAATCGCTCAGGTATACCGTTGATTGAAATCGTAAGTCAGCCGGTCATCAGAACATCAGAGGAGGCTTATGCTTACCTTACAGAGATACGCAAGCTTGTTCGCTACCTTGATATTTGTGATGGCAATATGGAGGAAGGTTCACTTCGCTGCGATGCCAACGTTTCGGTAATGCTGAATGATGCGAAAGAATTTGGAAAGAAGGTGGAGGTGAAAAACATGAATTCCATTCGCAATGTTCAACACGCGATTGATCATGAGATCATCCGACAGATTGAAGAAATCGAAATAGGAAATTCTATTCCATCCGAAACCAGAACTTTTGATGCCGCAACCGGATTGACGCACAGCATGCGTACCAAGGAAGAATTGAACGACTATCGTTATTTCCCTGATCCTGACCTTAGTCCGTTAGAAGTTTCTGAAACATGGCTGAATGAAATTAAATCCTCCATGCCTGCGCTTCCCCGCGAGTTACATCTCAAATACATTACTGAATTTCATTTGCCAGAGTATGATGCTCATGTATTAACGGATACAAAAGAGGTAGCATCTTTCTTTGAGGAAGTTTGCAAACATACCAAGCATTATAAAGCAGCATCAAACTGGATTATGGGTCCGGTAAAATCATACTTGAATGAATTTTCACTTTCAGTTGCTGAGTTTCCGATTTCTATAAACCTATTAGCAGAGTTGATTGAATTAGTAGAAGAGAATAAAATTAGTTTTTCAAACGCCTCGCATCGTGTGTTGCCTGAATTGATTAAACATCCTACGAAGTCAGCGTTAGAAGTGGCACAGCAATTGGAGATGATTCAGGACAACAGCCAGGATTCGATTATGCCGATTGTTGAAGAAGTGCTTCTTGCATTTCCGCAAAAGGTAAAAGAATACAAAAGTGGTAAGAAAGGAATTGTCACCATGTTTATGGGTGAGGTAATGAAGCGCAGCAAAGGCAATGCTGATCCAAAAATGACGAACGAGTTAATTACAAAGAAATTGAAAGAGGTATGATAAATAAAGTTAGAAGTTCAAGGTTCAAGGTTCAAAATAATAAGCTAAGAGCTTATAGTTTCGTGATTTTAGCTTTTTGTTTTTGTTGTTCATCATCTTCGAAAGAAGAATCACTTCAAGGTGGCTGGACGATAACCATAAAAGGAAAAGTTGGATTCCCTCAAAAGGGTGAAATTTCAATTCAGGAATTGAAAAATGATGGAACTGGTTTTAAGGATACTATCAAACTCAAATCGAACTACACCTATTCGAAAGCAATAAAACTTTCTGAACCCGGATATTATCGTTTGTCATTTTACAATCAGCAAACTGTTGATTTGATTTTATTTAAGTCTGACTTAGAAGTCAATGTAGATGGCAATCAGCAAACCGGTTTTAAAGAAGTGAATGGCTCTCCTGAAATTGACATTATCCGAAAGGCACAAAGCATTATTCAGCAGGGAGAAAGTTCACCAGCCATTGCACAATTGAGTCAGGATTTCTCAACGGCTGCTGCGCAAAAGGATGAACAGAAAATGGTGGCGTTGCAAATGGCTTACATGGATGAGATCAAGAAAAGTCAGGATCAGGTTGCTGAACTTCTTCGCAATGAACCTCCATCCCTTGGTGTAATCAATTTACTGCAGAACGGTACAACGCTCGACAAAGACAAATACTTTGATACCTATTTAGCAGTTTCAGAAAAACTAAAGAAAGAGTGGCCTAACTATTCGCACGCAAAAGAGTTTGTTTCATCAGTCGATAAAATGAAACTCCTTGCCATCGGCCAACCCGCTCCTGAAATTTCATTACCTGATACAACGGGTGTGGTGGTTAAACTTTCATCCATGAAAGGAAAATATGTATTGGTTGATTTTTGGGCTAAATGGTGTGGCCCTTGCCGACAAGAGAATCCTAACGTTGTGAAAGCCTTTAATAAGTACAAAGCAAAAGGATTTACTGTGTTTGGTGTTTCCCTCGATCGTAAGAGAGAAGATTGGTTACAAGCTATTAAGCAAGACGGCCTCACCTGGACACACGTATCGGATTTGAAATACTGGCAGTCAGAGGCGGCAAAGACGTATAACATTACAGGTATTCCTTTTTCACTTCTGCTTGACCCAAATGGTATTATTATCGCTAAGAATTTGCGTGGTGCTGCATTGGATAAAAAGTTGGAAGAAGTTCTGAATAAAAAATAATAGCGTTATGAAATATTTGATTTCCCTATTCATCTTTTCTGCTTTACTATATTCATGCAATAGCGCAAAGAACGAAGAGAAGAAAGTGGAGATCAAATATGAAATGAAAACCTTTCGGTTAGAATCGAAAGGTGGATGTAGTACAGATTCCTTATCATGCGCTTACTACGAAATAAATTATCCTGTATTTAGCGGATTGTCTCAAGCTACTTTGGATTCTCTTTCAGTAGAGATTGCAAAATCAGTAAGCACAGGTAATCCTGAAATTGATTCCATGTCTTTTCAGAAAGATGGCGAAGCATTTATTTCGGAGTTTGAATCTTTCGTAGCTGAATCTCCTGACTTCTCAATGGGCTGGTCATTCGATGCAAAGGTTGATGTATCCATCATCGTAGATTCATTGATTAGTTTGGTTGCATCAAATGAATCTTTTGCAGGTGGAGCGCATGGAAGCTATGGAACATATTTCATTAATGTAGATCCCAAAACAGGTAAGCGTGTTACGCTTTCTGATTTACTCAAACCTGGATATCAAGTTGCTTTACTGAAAGCTGGCGAACAAGAATTCCGCAATGCACTCGAGTTATTAGACAGTGTTACCTATTCTGATGCAGGCTATGAATTTCCAAACGATGTATTCCAGTTGAACGACAATTATGGATTTACAAATGAAGGTATCCGGTTTGTGTTTAATATTTATGAAGTTGCTCCTTATGTATTAGGTGCACAGGATTTTGTTATCCCGTATGAAAAAATAGAAGACTGGCTTTAATTCAAATCACTTTACACCTTCTCCTTTTGAAAAGGATGTGATTCTGATCCAAGGATGTGGTCAGTGTATTACCCTTATAACATTGCAAACCAAATTACAATTAACTATAAATTTTAAAACTATGAAAGTGAAGATTACCAACATCGCGTTTATATCACTTTTGATCTTGAGTATCGCCTGTAACGATGAAAAAGAAGCGAGTATTTCAAAGAAGGAATTACTTACTGCAAATGCTTCCAAAAGCTGGAAACTAAATTATAGCTCCAACGACAAATATGAAGACCTTGAATCTTGCAAATCAACAAGTGAGATTAATTCCGATAATGAATGGATTTTTAACACGAATGGCGATTTCAGATTTTCGAATGGTACCATCACAGAGGCCGATTGTGAAGAGTGCTGTAGTGATTTAGCCAATCTGGTGGGCAACTGGAGTATCTTCTCGAATGACGATAGTATCTCAATTGTTGTTGATGGCAGACTTGATGGAGATGTGGTTATTCCAGAAGATGACTTTGAACTTATCAGAATGCGATTAACGAGTTTAACCAAAGATGAAATGACCTTAACCGCTATGGGTGATACAATTATTTATGTTGCACCTTAGAAAAACACTTCGTTTCTTCTCTGAAGAAATAAAAGACTGGCTAAGAAAATAGCCAGTCTTTTCCTTTAAAAGTAGTTATTAAGTTTAGTCACGTTTTATGTCCGAATATTTAACCGGACTGCATTGAGCAAATTTTTCATTTGCTGTTAATGGAAACTTATGATCCTGAATGAAAATGTTTAACAAGCGATCAAATTCCATTTCTTTTTGTGCCTTTAGTGCATCTTTCGGAAAGTTGTATAGAAAATGATCCACCGTTCCGTCCGAATTGAGATATATTCTATTGAAACATCTTGTTTGATTTCCCCATTTAAAATTGTTCTCGTTCAGGAAAGTCCCCAATTCACTTATAAAATGGCCATAGGCTTTTTGTAAATTTTCCTGTTCTTCCTTTGTCTTAAACACGGCTAACGTTGTGTCAGAGTGAACAGCGCTTTTGTACAAACTATCCAAGTGCTTATACGATATACCTTGTTCTTCAGCCTGTTGAAATGTTAACGCTCTATTCTGTCCATACAGATTGAATAGAGTCATGAACAGAAGCGGCAAGAAAATAATACGGTGGTATGTCATTTTTATTTGTGCTCTCTTGAGAAAATTATTTTAGTACTTTAATACTTCAGTCTTATATCCAATAAACGAAACAGCCAGTTGCCCATTCGTTTTTGGAACGACAAAAGTAAAGTTACCATTTGCATCGGTTGTGGTTCCGCTGGTTGATCCTAATCCTACATTTAGAATGTTCGCACCTCTCATTGCCATGCCATTTTCATCTTTTACCTTTCCGGTAATAATTTTTCCATCGCCTTCTTCCCTGGTCGTGAACTCAATGTTAAATTCTAGATCTACTTCACGGGGTTGCACAGTGTTGATACCAGTTGAGGAAGCAGCTTCATTAAGCTTAAACCGTATTGGTAAGACAAATTGCTGACGAACCGCTTTTCCGTTTTGTTTGCCCGGATTCCAATTGGGAAATCGTTTTGCAACACGAAGAGCTTCTGCATCTATTCGCGGATCAACACCTTTTAGGATTTTAAAATCACTTAGGGAACCATCGGTGTTAACTACAAACTGAACGAGAACATTTCCTTCCTTATTCGCTTTGCGGGACTCTTCAGGATAGTTTAAGTTCTGTCCGAGAAAAGCACCGATGGTTTCAATGCCTCCAACAGGTGAAGCTGATTCTTCTACAACGGTGAAAATACCCCCTTCTTGTTTTGAACTCTCAGAAATTTGTGATGTCATTTCGTTGTACTCGAGAATTGCAAAGGTTTGAATGTCTTCTGATTCTTTATCTAGACCCTCAATGATGACCCCAGCTTTAGATCTACCTATGAAAGAATTGGCTTCATCATAGAATTTTCCAAAAGGAGGCTTAAAAACCTCTATTGATTTTGGAAGCCCATGCTGTTTTTCCATCTCTGCTAGTTTGACCTGAGCATCTTTATTGAGTTCTACTAAAATGTAGTTTGAATTTGGATTCTCAGTTTTCAGCTGTTCAAACCGGGCCTGAACATTTTCAGGAACAACTAAAGCGTTTCTTGAATTCTTTGCGATCTCATTGATATCAGCCAGCTGATCCTGACATGCTACAATGAAGAAGAGAAAGAAGATGACCGATGCAAGTGATATTATTTTCCACGGTTTTATTTTATGTTTGAGCGTTCTCATCATTTCAATTCGTTTAAGTGTAAGAGATTGATTAAAGTGATTGGCGAGTTGGTAGTCGGCCGACTGTAAAGCAACCTTCGCCAGCAGGTTGCAGTATTCGTTTACTTCTGTATTCTCAACAGCGCGCGCATCTGCTTCGAATTCATGAAGTTGAACGAAGATCTTTTTATAACTTTTGATTAATGGATTGAACCAAAAGAATATGCCCAACACATTGAGCAATACAATATCGATAGAGTGTAATTGTTTGGCATGAACAACTTCGTGCTGAACAATTTTATTTTTGTCATCAGCAGAAAGGGATTGTGCCTTTCCAATAAAGATGAAATTGAAGAATGAAAATGTAGTTTGATTTTCATTTGATTCCACAATTTGAAAACCATTCCATTGATATCCTTTTGATTTGGCAATGGTCAGACTCAAACTGATCAGTTGAATTAAAAATCGAACTAAAAAGATTAAAAGAATAACGACATAGGTCCATTGGATAAAGGTCCATACATCCTTGATTGTAAAGGAGTAGGATGATTGTTCGGTTTGTTCGCCCGTAATTAAAACTTCAGGAAGCCAGGTTGCTGAAGCAATTGTGCTGATGGATGGAATGGAGGGTGTATTTCCGTTTTGAAAATGAAGGAACGGAAACAGGAGTGAAGCAAGAATTCCGATCAGCATAAACAAACGCTTCGTATTGAAGTCAGTTTCCTTACGGAGAAGAATTACATACGCCAATAGGAGTAAAGCAAGACCCAGATTGGCTTCAATCAAATAGTTGATGTATGCGTTCATGGCTTTTGTTTTTTGAGTTCTTCTAATAACTTTTCAAGATCATGTGCACTCATGTCGTTTTCCTTTGCGAAAAATGATACAAGGTTTTGAAATGATCCATTGAAATATCCTTTCAAAAGATTGTTGAGGTAGAACTTGGTGTACTTCTCTTTACTTATAGTAGGAAAGTATTCATGAGTTTTACCATAGGCTTTATGATCAACAAAACCTTTGGTTTCTAAAATGCGCACAATGGTAGATACCGTATTATATGCAGGTTTCGGATCGGGCATCACTTCCATGATGTCTTTCACAACACCTTTCTCGAGTTTCCATAATATCTGCATTACCTGATCCTCTGCCTTGGTCAGTTCCTTTAAATTCTTCATCGACTATGTATTTAGGTTTAAAACTAAAAACATAGTTATATAATTGCAAATGTTTTGTGACAATTATTTTTGAAAGTCTATTTCAGCTTATTTCTAAAGATGAGAATGGAAGTTCTTTCTTTTGACCAACGCTTTGAAAGCTCATTTGGAACACCTGAATTAAAATTGAGTGCGCCCAATAAAATGTCTTTATCGCCATCGCGATCAATATCATTTACATCCATGACGAGCCACCTTCCAGAAGATGCGAGCGTGGATTTCTGAGCAACGAAATTTTTACCCGTATTTTCGAAATAGGCAAATCCTTGTTCGGGATGGGTCATAAAATCTGGAAAGAAGGATATGGCGGCAATGTCTAGATCGCCATCATTATCAAAATCATAGGCGTTGGCCTGTGAGGCTCCGTGCATAGGATAAAACCATGATTCATTGAAACTGTTTTTTCCGTCATTTAAGAAAATACGAACTCCGTGATAGGGTTTTAGAATAATGGAATAATCGGCATTATCGCCATTAGTGTATAGTATATCAAATTTGCCATCCTTGTTAAAATCTGCTACATCAAAATAGCTTGAGCCATAAGCTGGGGGAAAGCGAAGCAAGGTTGTAACCCTGAAATTGAAATTACCTTGATTATGAAGGAGGACAATTTTCTCATCTCCTTGCGACATCAATGCCAAAATATCCATTGATCCATTTTTATCAAAATCGTTGATAATTATTTTTCTTGCTCCGGGGAGGTTTTGTAAAAAGCGTTTTTCGAATTTCCCATCGCCTAGATTTTCGTAGGCTAACAACGCACCTGAAAAATCCCCGAAGGCGCAGATTACATAATCTTTCTTATTGTCTTCATTTAAATCAATTTCCTCGAAATAGACGGGCCTCTTGATTGAATCAATAATTGAATTTGACGTTCGGTTGGATAATTTTAATTGAATTAATGATCCCTTGGCCTGATCATTTGGATCCATTAATCCCATAAGCAAAAGCATAGGGTCTTCATTTTCATGAAAAAGAATTTGAGAAGGAGGACTCGACAATTGGAATGAATCTCTTAATGTAAAATTTTCATCGAATTGATAAAGCCTTGAATGGCGATTACCGAAGTAGATTTTAGAATGTAAGGTATCGGTCTTTAAAAGGGTAATGAGGGGTGGAGTAGTAATCGGTACACGAAGGGGAGTAATTTCAAATTGCTTAACTGTATCCGTTATATTTTGTACGGGTGCAATGAGCGTATCAGGGGAATGTGTGAGGTAATAATTTCTGATGGCATTCCATTCTTCATCCGTCACCATTGGGTTGTCAGGTATCACTTTGAGTACTTCTTCTTTATTAGCATTCTGGATTGTTCCAATCATTGAATAATCGTGACCCATCCGGAAAGCCATCTGAGGTAATACACCTTTCTCCCATGTTTGCTTGTCTAGTAAACCTGGTTCAGGAAATGCATGGCAACTTCCACAATATCGTCTGGCTAATCTCTCTTCTTTCTTTTGCTGTATTTCGCAGGAAAATATAACCGATAGGATTATGAGGAAAATAACGACACTATAAAACTTCTTCATGAAAATGCGCATCAAAATGAATTGGTAAAGCAATATGAAATAAGGTTTGCACCCATCTGCAGTGCAAGTTGTCTTTTCTCTTGAGGATCGTTGTGAATCCGTTGATCTTCCCAACCATTACCCAGATCACATTCAAAAGAATAGAACAATACCAATCGACCTTGATACATCAATCCTAAGCCTTGTGCTGGCTTTCCATCGTGTTCATGAATTTTAGGCAGGCCTTTCGCGAAACTGTATTTTTGATGATACACCGGATGATCAAACGGAAGCTCAATCAATTCCAGTTCAGGAAATATTTTCTTTAACTCCAACCGAATGAATTTATCCAAACCATAATTATCGTCTACATGCAGAAAGCCTCCTGCCAGTAAATACTTTCTCAGGTTGGCGGCTTCTGAATCGGTAAAGACTACGTTGCCATGACCGGTCATATATACATAGGGATATAAAAACAAATCCCGGCTATCCACTTCCACGATATCTTCTTCAGGGGCCAGATTCATTCCGAGCTCGCGATTGCAGAACTCTATTAAGTTAGGCAAGGCAGTTTTGTTAGCGTACCAATCGCCACCTCCGTTATATTTTAGCTTGGCTATTTTGGTTGTTACTTGGGCATTGGCCGTAGCCAATAGTACGAATAGCGATAGAAACAGCGTAAATCTTACTCTTGTGGTTACCATGGCTCTCTTTTCTGGACTTAAAACTGAAAATAAACTTCCTTTGTACATTAAACCTTTTTATGAAAGGTAAATCTAACCGGCCTAAGTTAAACAGAAACCTATAAATCTATGAAATTGAAGAACTTGTTCGTAAAAAGTATGTCTTTAGCCTGCATCGGTGCTGCGTCTCTATTATCATCGTGTACTGATGAGAACCGCTTAACGCTAGAAGACGCGCAAGACATTACCGAAGAAGCCGTAACGGATTCCTATTTTCAGGATATGGATGATATGGCGGGTGTTGCTGTTGGATCTCCAACCGATGACCAGTTCAGCGGTGGAAGAGTATCTACTACTATAACAATTACTGATGACCGTTTTCAATGTAATGGAATAGTCCTTACAATTGAGCCAGGTTCAGAGTCTACTCCCAATGAACCATATGGTGTTCTGACGGTAGATTTTGGAGAAGGCTGCACTGACTTGAAGGGAAACATCAGATCAGGAAAATTAATCTTTACGTATTCAGGATGGAGATTCCAACCAGGTTCTACTGTAGTAACCACAACGGATAATTACTATATCAATGGAATTAAATTGGAAGGAACAAGGACGCTAACCAATATAACAGGAAGTACAGAGACGCTACCAAAATTTAACGTAACGTTAGAAGGTGGCAAAGCTACATTTACGGATGAAACTTATGCTACGCGTGTATCGGATATCACGTGGCAATGGAACAAGTCTGGTACCGCGGATTTAACGGATGACTTTCTACTAATAGACAAGGCAAGCACAGCTTCAGGTGAAACTCGTGGTGGAAGAATCTATGAAGTTTCATTAACGAAAGATTTAAAATTTAAACGTTTTTGCGGAGGAATGCCGGTAGAAGGGATTAAGAAGTACCTTATCAATGGTGATAAAGAAATTGTGATTGATTATGGCAGTGGTGATTGTGATAAGAAGATTGCGGTAACTGTAAATGGCATCACCAGAAGCTTAACCGTTAATTAAAAGATCAATTTTAATAAAGTAAAAAAAGCTGCTTCATTTGAGGCAGCTTTTTTTATGACATTTGATTTCCAGTCTAACGTCTTATGTCTAAATACTAAATCTCAATCAAACAAAGTAAGATTACCAAACTGATCAGAAGGAGGCGTGGGCAAGATCAATGAAGGCACATCAATTTTAGTATCAGTAATACGAGGTGAGATTGGAAAGTGATTCATCTTTGATGATGGATAAGCAGTCAGGATATTCGTTAAGCTAATGGCATCACTTTGACCACTCAACCAAATACTCTCAGCTTTCTGATCAAGCATAACGGGCATGCGTTCTTGTACCATTGTCACCATATCATTAGCAGGTGTGGTAATGATTGTAAAAGTTTGATGTTCGTTTCCATCCGTGTCTTCAAACTCTTCCCACAAAGCAGCAAATGAAAATAGTTCCTGATCGGTAGAAATGAAACGGTACGGTATTAAGGTTTTCTTTCCTGCTTTCTTCCAGGCATAGAATCCATCAGCGGGAACAATGCAGCGTGTTTTCATCAACGACTTTCGCAAAGAAGCTTTCTCATGAATCGTTTCAGCATGAACGTTTATGATTTTCTCGCTTAAGGTTTTATTGTTCGACCACTCCGGTGATGTTCCCCAATAGAATGTTGAAATACCTTGTGGCGCAGCACTGGTAATGACGGGTAGGAGTTGCGTAGGCGCAGCATTATATCGCGGTTTATAAAACTCAGGTACATCAACTGAGAATCGTTCCTTTAATTTTTCAGTGGAAGCGGTAATGCTGTACCGGTCGATCATAATGCTATTCGTAAGGGATGGTTATTCGAGAGGTATCAATGTATTAGGAACAAATAAAATGCAAGGCACGCTCTTCGCTCCAATATAGTCCATTTTTGTTGAATTGGGCAAAACCAACATGGCCTCCATGCTTCGGACTTTCAAAAGTAACGAACGAATGATTTTTTAATTGATCCACCGGATAACAGTCTTCGCTTAGAAACGGATCGTTTTGCGCATTAACAATATGTGTAGGCGTTGAAATATTTTTTAGAAAATAAAGTGAACTGCATTGTTGATAATAATCAATCGCATCGCGATAGCCATGCATAGGCGCGGTGAAGTGATCATCAAACTGAATAAGTGACTTAATACTTTCGATACCATTCAGGTTAATACCTTGCATGACTTTCGATTTTCCAATGACTTTAGTTTTTAAGCTTTTCAAAAACCGATTGGAATAGATCCAGTTGGATGGCTTTGATAGTTGAATGCAACTAGAGTGTAGGTTCAACGGCACAGAAAATACAATTGATTTACGGATGATTGGATCGGGAGTTCGTTCGCCTAAATATTTCAACGTAAGATTTCCGCCAAGACTAAAACCAATCAAATAAATTTCGGCATACTGATTTTTACCAATCGCATGTTTCACTACTCGATCCAGATCATCTGTCGCGCCACTGTGATAAAAACGAAGTTGTTTGTTCATCTCTTCACCACAACCTCTGTAATTCCAGGCAAGTGTATCAAATCCATTATTGAAGAAAGCTTTTGCCATACCTTTTATGTAGGCGCGCTGTGTATTTCCTTCTAATCCATGTGAGATTATGACAAGCTTTTTTGAATGTTGAGTAAGCCAATCTAAATCAATGAAATCATGATCATCCGTTTCAATTCTTTCGCGTTGGTAAGGTTGTATTGTTACAGATCTAGCTAGCGATGGAAAGATAGTTTCAACATGGGCATTGAATAGAATTGCTGGAGCTTGATATTCCTTTTTTGAAAAAGCACTATTCTTTAGTGAACGAATCAATCCACTATCATGAGGTTGAAGACTCATGTCTTTTACTTTTTAGAAGCAATAATTTTTAAATGGCCCAGATGGTGTTCACCATGCCAGGCATAGGTAGCAATTTGTCGTGCCATTGTCACCTGCTTTTTTGTTTCCGGATGAATAAATGCTTTTTGTAAAGCATCAGCATCAAGCGTATGTAACAAAGCGGTCCATTTTATATGCAATGCCTTGAGCAAGGCTATTGAAATGGAGGGATCAAATTTAGTTTCAGGTGTTTGCGCCCAGTCTTTTTCGTTGTACGCTTTTATGAGAGGTGTTTCTTCAGTAATCGTCCATTTGGTTCGGATGTAGGCGTTCAAGTGACTATCAGATAAATGATGGAGTACTTGTCGGGCCGTCCATCCTTCTTCACGATAGGGTGTTTCAAGCTGTTTAGCAGAAAGTGATTTTGCCAGCTCCTCAATCTTAGCAGGAAGACTTTCTATCCGGCCAATATTAAATTTGATTTCTTCCGAAGTATAGCTTTCCTGTGGAGAAAATTTTCCGATAGGGTATCGGAGTGCATCATCGTTATTCATGGAATTCTTCTTTAGCTTTTTTGCGCCTTTTGCGTACGCGAATGTTCACCATCTCAATAATCATTGAAAAGACAATAGCAAAATAGACGTACCCTTTTGGAACTTCTTTGTGAAGACCTTCCAAAAACAACATAAAGCCAATCAGAATCAAAAAGCCCAAGGCCAATACCTCCATGGATGGATGTTTGTGTATGAAATCACTAATCTTTCCAGAGAAGGCAATCATGATTCCAATGGAAAGAACCACCGCAATAATCATGATGATTACTTGATTGGTTAGTCCTACAGCGGTGAGAATTGAATCAAATGAGAAGATAATATCAAGTATAATGATCTGAACGATAATGCCGGTAACATTTACTTTTCCAGTGCCACTGCTTGGTCCATCTTCTTCCTCACCTTCCATTTCGTGGTTAATCTCACGTGTGCTTTTTGCAATTAAAAAGAGACCACCCAGGATTAGGATTAAATCGCGACCACTTATTGGCATATCTTCCCCAAAAATAATGGTGCCCGGAACCGTAAAGAGAGGTTCCTTAAATTTCATTACCCATGTAATGGTAAGGAGCAGCAAAATGCGCACACCCATGGCTAACAAAAGACCAATATTTCGGGTCTTTGCCCGAATTTCTATTGGAAGGCGATTTGAAACTATAGAGATGAAAATGATATTATCGATACCCAGGACAACTTCAAAGAAGGTTAGTGTGAGCAACGCGAGCCAGGTTTCTGGTTGCAGAAATATTTCCATGCCGGGGGTTTGGTCTTATTTTAAACGTTAAAAATAGGTTAAGTAACATTATCCTCCAAAACCTCATTTCCGAAAAGACAAGACTCTTTTTTGCTGTTTAAACAGTTTTTGTTATAGTCAATTCGACTCCCACCTCCATGTTTAATAAGCGTGTAACACAGTCCATGGTTTCTGCGTCTAACCACCGCCTTCTAGCCTGTGGAGTTCAATTGCCATCATTTCGGTGTAGGCATGCAACCAACTCACCAAAACCAACATCTATTTCTCAATTTCAGCCCTAACACTGCACCATTATGTTCCGCAATTACCTTAAAGTAGCTTTCAGAAATATTCTCAAACATAAGTTCTATTCTGCTCTTAATATTTTAGGGCTTGCTTTCGGTCTTACAGCTTGTTTTCTAATTGGCCTCTACATTTTTGATGAACTTAGTTATGATACCTTCCATAAAGATGCGAATAATGTGTATCGCATCGGGCTGATGGGAAAAATTGCAGGGCAGGAAGTAAACACCTCTTCCTCGTGCGCACCTTTGGCGCAAACAATGGTGGCCGATATTCCGGGCGTGGAGCAAGCAACCCGTCTTAATCAGGAAGGAAATCTAGTGATGAAGTTTGCAGATAAGGCCTTGGTTGAGCAAGACGTACTTTATGCTGACTCTAACTTTTTTGAATTCTTTACTTTCAAATTATTGGAAGGGGATGCTCACACTGCCCTGAAGGAACCCAATACACTCGTGCTTACTAAAGTCGCAGCAACCCGATATTTCGGAAACGAATCTGCACTTGGAAAAATTATGACGGTTGGCAATGACAACAAAGCTTTTACGGTAACAGGAATTGCCGAGGAGCCGCCACATAATTCACATATCGAATTTGAGATTATTCTTTCTGCGGCCTCTAATGAGAATATGAGATCGAACCAATGGTTAAGCAATAGCTTCTTCACCTATTATCGCAAAAACACAAATACTACCATTGAAAGCATTGAAACGAAATTAAGAGAGATGGTAATTAAACATACTGGCCCAGAATTAGAAAGTGCATTGGGTATAAACTTCGCGGATTTTGAAAAGCAGGGGGGAATTTATGCCTATTACTCTTTTCCATTACTCGATTCGCACTTGTACAAAACCGATATGGATAATGATTTAACACCACGAAGTGATATTAAGAATGTTTACTTTATGGCAGCCATCGGAATTTTTATTCTGTTAATTGCCTGCATCAACTTTATGAATCTTTCCACGGCACGATCAGCCAGTCGTGCCAAGGAAGTGGGCTTGCGTAAAACATTAGGTTCGCTTCGTTCTACTTTAATGGCTCAATTTATTGCGGAATCTTTTCTCTATACATTCACAGGAATAGTAATTGCTTTTCTTGCTGTGTATGCCTTTTTGCCTGGCTTTAATTTATTGTCGGGTAAGGAGCTTGAATTTAGCTCTATATTGTCTACACAGTCCGTTATTGGTATTGGTATAGTCTTTTTCGTGGTTTCTATTTTAGCCGGAAGCTATCCTGCTTTTTACCTTACCTCCTTTAATCCGGTAGATGTATTGAAGGGTAAGGTTAGATCGGGTATGAAGAGCAAAGGTATTCGCAGTGTATTAGTTGTTGTGCAGTTCACCATATCCATTGCGCTCATCATTAGTACGATGGTTGTTTATAAGCAACTTTCGTATTTACAAGACAAAAATATCGGATTGGATAAGCAACAGGTGTTGGTGCTTCGAAATGCAAGAAGACTTACCTCGAACATGGACGCATTTAAAGAAAGCCTGAATAGCACAACGGGCATTGTGAATTCAAGCTATACGAATAATGTATTTCCAGGCGTAAACAACACCACGATATTTCGTGCAGCGGGAACGAACGTGGATCATATAATGGGCTCCTACTATGCTGATTATACTCATGTAGAGGTATTAAAAATGACATTGGCGGAAGGCCGCTTCTTCTCAAAAGATTTTCCTTCAGACTCAACGGCTTGCGTAATTAATGAAGCTGCTGTAAAAGAACTGGGATGGAGCAGTTCAATGCATCAGAAGCTAACCACTTTTAATGGCGAAAAACCCTTCGACATGAATGTAGTAGGGGTGGTGAAAGATTTTAACTTTGAATCATTCAAATCGAAAGTGAGGCCCTTGGTAATTCAACTTACACCGAAGTCGAACAACATGTTAATTCGGTATGTGGGATCAGCAAAAGATGCTGTTGAGAAAGTGGAGGCTCTCTGGAAAAAGAATGCCGTCAACGAACCATTCGAATATACTTTCCTGGATGAAAACTTTGATGAATTATTTCGCGAAGAGCAACGCTTAGGGCAAGTATTTTCCGCGATGACGGGTATAGCAATTTTCATTGCTTGTTTAGGATTATTAGGTCTTGCTTCCTTTACCGCAGAGCAACGCACCAAAGAAATTGGTATTCGCAAAGTAATGGGAGCATCAGTATCTTCCGTAAGTGCCATGCTCTCAAAAGAGTTTATGATTTTAGTAGGGGTATCGTTTGTAATCGCGTGTGCTTTAACCTGGTATTTTATGAACAGTTGGTTGAGCACCTTTGCTTATCGAATTGAGTTGAGCGTTTGGGTATTTGCTTTGGGTGGATTGCTCGCTGCGGTCATTGCCTGGCTTACCGTAAGTTTTCATTTTATTAAGGCAGCCCGGTCAAATCCGGCAGTTTCAATTCGAAATGAATAATTTTGGTTAGGTAATAAACCTTGTTTAAAGCGCCTAAACACATCTTTTTTAGTTCTATGTTAAGTTTTTATTAATTGGATAATAGTCACCTAACATTTAGTACTTTGTAGTAATAATCTTAACGGGTATGGAAAAAACAAAGACATCAAAGAAGGCGCTGAGAAGCCTTATAAACGATTCAATGCAAGAAGTGCTTAGCAATTTGGAGTTACCAGCGCCAAGTAAAAAAGTAAAGAAGTTGATGAATCGGAACGCAAAGAAAATCGCTGCTATTTATGCGGATATTTTGAAACGAGAGGATAAGAAAAAGAAGAAAGCAGCGAAGTTTGCAGAAGACAAGGTCAAATCAAAAAGCAAAAAATCGAAAGCTGTTAAAGTTTCTAAAAAGCAGGAACTGGAAGCAGCTTAAAGCTTAATCAACACGATTTCAATTTAAATAAGCCCTTGACGAAAGGGCTTATTTGTTTCTATAATGTTCCTGAAGCCACTCAAAAACAGAGATGTTGCAAAGTAGAAGCAGCATGCCGTAAAAAACATCTTCGAACGGAATGGTGGCCAAACGCAGGCCAAGATTTTCTTTATCATTATACCACACCACTTCTCCATCAATAAAGCTGCCGGTTAAAATCCCATTCACCAATAAAAAAGGAATAAGGATAAATCCGAAAGCAAAATAAAACCTTCCCATGAAGCGTGGCTTAATTTTTAGCATAAGAAAAGCTAAAGCCAGGGAAAGTAATGTAAACGTTGTACCTGTGTACCATTTATCGATATGGTATATACCAAAAATCAAAAGGATAATAATCAAAGCACTGGATATGAGCTCCTGATGTGGGAAGAGGTAATCTCTTTCAACAAGATGGTTGATGGTGAAGTAAGTAAACAAGCATGCATACGGTATGCAGATGAAGAATAGAATTTCTTCGATAGGCAATACGCCAACATAAATTCCTGTAACATACGTTGGATTAAATCCCCAAACTCCTAAATACGTAAAGGCCTCATCCCACAAAATAAAAACGAATGCGGGCAATAGAATGGCAATCCATACATACTTCCATTTTCTATAGAAAGGTGCTTTTGAATGAAAGCTGAAGAGAAAAGGAAACACGATAGAAAGAAAGTCGATCGTGAGGTAGAGGTATTTTGGATTCAAGGCTATTGTGTTTCTTGTCTGTCTTTTTTAAAGTCGAACTTTTTTGGTTCATATTTTTTCGGAGCATACAAAAACCCAAATGCCTCACACCCTTCCTTCGTATGCTTTCCGTGATGAATATAATGTGCATTAATCATACGCTGCAAATATCGACTTCTTTTTTGAGGTCTCCATCTGGCACGCTGATGAACAATAATATCATGAAAGACAAGATAGAAAAATCCGTAACAAAAAATACCTATGGCCACCGCAATTAAATAAGGATTGTACTTCACAACTGAAAAATAATAGAACAACGCAATCGAAGGAATACTAAAAACCACTGCAAACAAATCATTTTTTTCCAACGCATGATCGTGAATGGTGTGGTGAGATTGGTGCCATGACCAGAGGACACCGTGCATAATGTATTTATGGGAGAACCAGGCTACAAACTCCCAAAAGAGAAATGTTCCGATGGCAATCAGGGCGCAAATAATAATCGTGGTTATGTCCATACCTCAGGCTGACTTTCTTATCTCGTTATTCTGTTTATTGAAGTAAGCCTCCAATACCTTGAACCGATAATCAAAAATACTATTTACCTCGCGCTCTACAAACAACCAGCCTGTCAGTCGACCAATGATACCGAAAGGTATGGCATAGTTCACTTCGTCAGTCATTTCAACGCCACCCTCCACTTCTTTAAAATGATGTTGGTGATGCCAGAGCGCATAAGGACCAAACCGTTGCTCATCAACAAAATAGTTGGGTTCTGAAACATGTTTAATTTCTGTTACCCAATGTATTTTAATGAGCGGAAGGATACTAACGAAATACCGGATGATCTGACCCGTATACATCTTTTCGCCTCCGGAGATATATAGAATTTCAAACCCCATTTCTTTAGGGGTAATTTCAGAAAGATTCTTGGGTGTTGAGAAAAATGCCCAAGCTTCGGCTACTGTAATGGGCAAAAATTGTTTGCGAGTGATAGTGTAAATCTTCATGCTCTAAAAACACTTATCGCAACACAATGTTCCTCGCCATCTTTGGAAAAATGATTCCATGAAAAGGCAGAACGGCATACCAGTAAATTCGCCCCCATAAACCCAATGGACGGAATGTGGCCGTTTGAATGAACATGTTTTCTTTAACTCTAAACTCCAGCCAGGCTTCACCGGGAAGTTTCATTTCAGCATACAACAACAATCTTCCATTTTTTTTGTCAGCAAGAAGTACACGCCAGAAGTCCAGCGCATCTCCCGTTTTTAAATCAGTTTCGCTTCTTCGTCCCCTTCGTAAACCTACACCACCCACTGCTTTATCAATAATGCCGCGGGCGCCCCACATCCAATTGCCGTAGTACCATCCGTGTTTTCCTCCAATGCGCCAGATATTGTCAAGAACAGCAGCAGGGGGTCTGTCAAATTCAATCTGCTGTTTGTCTTTGTAACATCCATGCTCGGGAACTTCAATGAAGTTCAGGAAATTCTTATCAAGGGAATCAAAGGCCACGGCATCTTTCCAACTGGAGATAATATCTTTTTGGTTTATGCGCTCGAATGCAATCTCCAACGTCTCCTCATAGGTTAGTAACCGATTGGGAATCATGGTATGAATGCACATATCGCGACAAATCACTTCATTTTTTAAACTGCTAACCAAGCTTCGCGCCAGTGAATAAGATGTGGAGGTGACAAAGTATAACCAAAGTGATGAAAGCTTAGGGGTGAGTATAGGTACCGTAAAAATGATTCTGTTCAACCCACGCACTTTTGCAAAACCCAGAAGCATTTCTTTATACGTAAGAATATCCGGTCCACCGATATCAAATACTTCGTTAAAGGTTTCCTTCATCAGCAAAACGCCTTTTAAGTATTCAATTACATTTCGGATACCGATGGGTTGGCACTTACTCTTGAGCCATTTTGGTGCAACCATAACAGGAAGCTTTTCAACCAAATCGCGAATGATTTCAAATGATGCACTGCCTGATCCTATTACAATAGCAGCACGCAATGTTGTTACCGGCACTCTTGATTTTCTCAAAACACTTTCAACTTTTTTTCGGGAAAGCAAATGATCTGAAAGATGTTCATCATTCGAAATGCCACTGAGATAAATAATTTGTTTGGCATCCGTTTGATTGATGTAATTGATAAAATTGTCAGCTGAATCTTCTTCTATTTTTCCGAAGTCTGGATAGGAAGAGCTCATGGAATGAACAAGGTAATAGGCAGCATCAATGACCATCGGCAAACCGATCATGGTTTTATGATCGTCAAGGTCCGCTTCTACGAGTGTTATTTTTTTTAAGAATTCTTCCGTAAAATCTTCAGTGTCGAAGCGCCTTCTATCGCGCACCAAACAAATTACATGGTGACCATCTTGTATTAAAACAGGCAATAACCTGCGGCCAATGTAACCGGTAGAGCCGGTGAGGAGTATTTTCATTGGGTTGTGGGTATCACTAAAGTTGTTTCAAGGGATACAATTAACATATAACCACCCACAAATGCCAATAAATTAGCCGAGTGCATCTTTATACGTTTTCAACACACGCTCTCGTGCCAGCTTGTGATCTACTATTGGTTTTGGATAATCTTCAGTGTCAAACTCCTTCACCCATTTCTTAATGTATTCTAATTTGGGATCAAACTTCTCCGTTTGCAATGCAGGATTAAATACCCGGAAATAAGGTGCAGCATCACAACCCGAACTGGCCGCCCACTGCCAGCCACCGTTGTTCGCTGCTAAATCAAAATCCAAAAGTTTTTGTGCAAAATACGCTTCACCCCACCGCCAGTCGATCAATAAATGTTTGGTAAGAAAACTCGCTACAATCATTCGAACGCGATTATGCATAAAGCCTGTTGCATTTAATTCACGCATACCAGCATCCACAATAGGGTAACCTGTTTTGCCGTTGCACCACGATTGGAATTCAGTTACATTGTTTCTCCAGATAATTTTATCATAAGCAGGCTTAAATGCTTTGGTTTCCACTTCTGGAAAATGCCATAAAATCATGTGGTAGAAATCGCGCCAGATTAATTCATTTAACCAGACTTCGTTTTTTTTCAACGCCACTTGTGCAAGCTTGCGAATGCTTACAGTTCCAAAGCGAAGATGAATACTCAGCTGTGTTGTTCCCCGGACGGCAGGAAAATTTCGTTGCTTGTCATATTTGTCAATAATAGAAGTCTTGATTACACGCTCTGGAAAATCAAGATCAGAAGCTTTAAAACCAATATCTTTTAATGTAGGGAATGGTAGCGGTTTTGTTTTAAGAAAATGACTCGTGTATCTTTCTACCGGATAACTCGAAAGGAAAAATGAATTGAGTTTTGCTTTCCATTTTCGGCTATAGGGCGTGAAGATGGTATACGGCTTGCCATCATCTTTTACTACTTCATCTTTTTCAAAGATTACCTGATCTTTAAATGTTTTGAAGGCAATGCCTCTTTCTTCTAAAATGTTTTTAATTGCAGCATCACGCTTGCGGGCATACGGCTCATAATCATGATTCGTGTAAACTGCTTTTGGATTTATTTTTTTGTACAGCTCGATTGGATTTCCATGAAGGACGAGTAACGAACTGCCCATCTCTTCCAGTTGAATTTTGATAAGACTGACGGATTGATGGATGAACTCAACGCGTCTGTCTTGTTTGTCTTCTAACTTCTCCAGGATTTCGGTATCGAAAATGAAAATGGGAATAACGTTTTTGTTTTCTTTCAGCGCAGTATACAAACCGGTATTGTCTTGAAGACGCAAATCCCTTCTAAACCAAAAGACTGTTGAGGCTGAGCTGATTATTTGCTCAGCATTATTCAGATTGTAGGATTTCAATTTCTTTTTTGAGTTTTTCGATTACCTCTATTTTGATGCACATATTTTTAGAACAGATAAGCCGAAACTTTGTTCAAACTATTTCAGCTGGTGGGAATTGGTATTTAACAACTGGACTAAATCGACTTTGTGACATCTTAGTGCCTTAGTGTCTTTGTGGCGATACTAACTTCACGTTCATGCCACTAAGACTCAAAGCCTCGAAGGTTTACAAAGAAAGCTCGGAAAAGTAAAAAGATTGGCAGACTTCAGTTAACCAAGTGGCACTAATTATCTCAGGACTCAATTTCTATGCGATGAAGAATTCTATTGGAATGTTTATCCAACAAGATTGTATGTCGCATCGGACTTTTAATGCATTCATAATACGTAAAGTCCTCGGGATTAATGTTCCAAAAAAACGAGGAAGATGCTACCTCCTTATCAGAACGTGTACGTTTTCCATATAATGAAAAATCACCATCTATCTTTCTACACTGTGTATCTGATAAGCGAGTATTCATATTGAAGGGTAGAATATTGATTGCTCTTAACAGTTCTTGTTGATTTGCATTGTATTCGAAGTAGCAGGTATATCTTCCGGTTACATACGTGGCTTTAATTCCTTTTAATTCTTGAATGGATAAATTAGACAAGGAATTGGAAGGTAATGTATCTAACAGAGACACTAATTTTATTTCAGGACTTTCATATTCATTCAGTAAGTATGATGATGATTCGCTTGGTTTTTTGCAAGCGAAGATTGAAAGAATGAGCAGGGTAGGAAGAATGAATGATCGCATCAGTTTTTTGATTCAGAGCCCAAGTCTATAATTTGTTTCTATACTTCAAGTGCTTTCGCTTCCGATTCATCAATCGTACCATCGGCATTAACGATATCATATATGTCGGTGTAGATTTTATATTTCTGCGCAAATTTAACCTGATTAAAATGACTAAACGTATCTTTACAGAGTTCGGTTAGCTTTGATTGGTCGAATGTCTTGTATTGTTTCACTGCTTCCTGAAGTTTCATTTCCGGATCGTTTTCTCTCGGAAAGATCTTGTGCATTTTGGTTTGGATTACATCCATCTCTGTGGAATGATAATCACCATCAACATGCGCCATGTGCACGTAAAGAAAGAGTACGAAATCGGCAAAATTCTGATGAATGACCATGCGTCAATAATTTGAGCTAATGCAATTTAATAGAATAGTTTTATTTATCTGAATTACTCAACTTTAAACCTTGGTGTCTATTCGTGCATTCGTGGCTTATACGTTTCAACTATGAAAAATTACACATTCCCTCTCGGCTATAATTTCTTTAAATCGATAAATCGCACCATCAAACAGGTTAAGAATCCAATCGGTACAATGGAAGAAAGTATGAAGTTGTTCCAGGGAACCTATTCCGTAAACCTGGGCACGCGTAAACTAATCGCTACCCAAGATCCAGGGTTTATGGATCACGTGTTGAAGAACAATCACCGTAATTATCATAAATCACCCATGGTCACGGATCAATTGGGAAGATTCTTAGGCAATGGATTGCTGACATCAAATGGAGAGTTCTGGCTCAAACAGAGAAGGTTGATACAGCCTGGTTTTCATACGGACAAGATTAAAGCGCTGTATGATATCATCAAGAAAACGGTAGACGATTTTTTGAAAGACCTACCCACAGGCGAGCGAGTGGATGTATATCCTTTAATGAATAAGCTCGCATTTGAAATTGTAATCAATACCTTATTTGATGTGGTAGTACCAGAAGCCAGTAGACGGGCGCTGAATAGTTTTATAAATGAGACGCAGGCTTTTGTGGTGAAAGATATTCGTCAACCCTATTTAAGTTGGTGGTTTAGACTTTCAGGAGAAGTGCAAAAGAATCTTGATAATTCCCAAAAGGCACGATCCATCATTCGTAATATCATTCAAGAAAGAAAAGCGAGTAATAAAAAATTCAATGACTTGTTGGATATGTTATTGGATGCCCGCTACGAAGACACAGGTGAATCGATGAATGAAGAACGCATCATCGATGAGATTTTAGTCATGATCATTGCCGGGCACGAAACCACGGGCAATGCACTTTCGTGGATGTTATACCTTCTGGCCAAACACCCGAATGAGCTGAAGAAATTGAAGCAAGAGACCAAAGGCCTGACCTTGGAGCAAAGTGTTCGTCACGATCGATTGACTGCTGTGATTAATGAGACGATGCGACTGTATCCTCCTGCATGGATTAGCGACCGGATAGCATTAGATGATGATGCGTATCAGAATTATACGTATCCAAAAGGCAGCATCATATTAATGTTTTATTATGGATTGCATCGTGATCCAAAATACTGGAGCGATCCTGAATCGTTTCTTCCCGATCGTTTTCTAAAACAAAATATGGATAAAGATAAACCGAAAGCGTTTTATCCTTTTGGTGCCGGTCCACGACTGTGTATCGGAAACAACTTCGCGATGGCGGAGATGGCCATATTCATACAAGCGATCATTCACAACTTTGAAATTTTACCAACGGATGTAACACCAATCATAAATCCTTTGGTGACTCTTCGCCCTGATAAAGTGCTGTTGAAAATTAGAAGAATATAAACTTCTAGCGCAAGCGTACAGCCTCTGCGTTTAATTTTTCAACCGTCCGCTTGATTGTAGAATTCAATGAATTGGTTTATTCAATTCAAGCAGACGTTATGAGTTTGGCAATTACCTCCAATACTTTTGACTCAGATGAATTTACTTTGCCATCAGCCCGAACGATGTCTTCCATATCCGTGAATATAGTATTGTCTTTCACCCCACCTTCTGATTTGAAGTGTTTAATGCTGGCACTGAAAAGATCATCCAGTTTAGTCTTGTCGAAGGTATTGTACTCGCGAATGGTTCCGTATAATTTTCTTTCTATGTCTGTTCCAGCGGGGTAGATGCTGGTCATCTTTGTTTTGATTACAGCCATCTCAGTCGGATCATAATTGCTGTCGGAATGAGATGCATGTACATACAGAAACAGGATGAAGTCGGATAAAGTCTTGTGAATAATCATTGGAGCAGCAGGTATTAAGAAGTTAATATAGTGAAAGAACCCTGTCTCGCGCAAGAGTCCGCTTGTGCGTTTAATTTTCAAGCGTCCGCTTGGTTGCAAAATTTAATGAATTGGTTTGTTCGATTCCAGCGGACGCTTGAGTCATGTAGGTACAAGCGGGACGCTTGCACCAGAAACAAAAAAGGCTTCACCTTTCGATGAAGCCTTTTTAATGTATCGTGAATGACGATTACATCATTCCACCCATTCCACCACCGTGTGGCATAGCAGGTGATTCTTTCTCATCAGCAATTTCAGATACCACTGCTTCCGTTGTTAATAACAGACCAGCGATTGAAGCTGCGTTCTCAAGAGCAAGACGAGTTACTTTTGTTGGATCGATAATACCTGCATCAAAGAAGTTCTCAAACTTATTGTCGCGAGCGTTATATCCGAAGTCTTTCTTGCCATCGCGAACCTTGTTCACGATTACAGAACCTTCCTGACCAGCGTTCTCAGCGATTGTTCTCAATGGAGCTTCCAATGAAAGACGAACGATGTTAACACCTGTTGCCTGATCTTCGTTTGTTAATCCAAGTGTTTCGATATTTTTCAACGCTTCGATTGCGCGGATGTAAGCAACTCCACCACCTGGGACGATACCTTCCTGAACAGCGGCACGTGTTGCGTGCAATGCATCGTCAACGCGATCTTTCTTTTCTTTCATTTCAACTTCAGTAGCAGCACCTATGTAAAGGATAGCAACACCACCAGAAAGTTTAGCCAAACGCTCTTGTAATTTTTCTTTATCGTAATCCGATGTTGTAGTATCAATTTGCGCTTTGATTTGTCCAATGCGAGATTGGATATCAGCCTTCCTACCCGCACCGTTTACGATGGTTGTATTGTCTTTGTCGATGTTGATTTTTTCAGCACGACCAAGATCTTCCAACGTAGCATTTTCTAACTTCAAGCCTTGCTCTTCAGCAATTACTTTACCGCCAGTCAATACCGCTATGTCTTCCAACATTGCTTTTCTTCTATCACCAAAGCCAGGAGCTTTAACGGCAGCCACTCTCAGAGCGCCACGGATTTTATTCACAACTAATGTAGCCAATGCTTCACCTTCTACTTCTTCAGCAATGATCACAAGTGGTTTACCAGTTTGTGCAGTGAGCTCAAGAATAGGAAGAAGTTCTTTCATGCTGCTGATCTTCTTATCGTAGATCAATACATAAGGCTGATCTAAGTCAGCTTCCATTTTCTCAGTGTTGGTAACGAAGTAAGGAGAAAGGTATCCTCTGTCGAACTGCATACCTTCTACGGTCTTCACTTCAGTTTCAGTTCCTTTTGCTTCTTCAACGGTAATCACACCGTCTTTACCAACTTTCTCCATTGCATCTGCAATCATCTTACCGATGGTTTCATCGCTGTTAGAAGAAATGGTAGCAATTTGCGCCACTTCACTTGAGTCTTTTATTTTCTTAGATTGTTTCTTCAGGTTTTCAACAACAGCAGAAACTGCTTTGTCGATACCACGCTTCAAATCCATTGGGTTAGCACCAGCGGCTACGTTCTTAATACCGTGTGAATAAATTGCTTGAGCCAAAACCGTTGCAGTTGTTGTACCGTCACCGGCAGCATCTGCAGTTTTAGAAGCCACTTCTTTCACTAATTGAGCACCCATGTTTTCGATAGGATCTTTCAATTCGATTTCTTTCGCTACAGATACACCGTCTTTCGTAACAGTTGGTGCACCGAATTTCTTATCCAAAATAACGTTACGGCCTTTAGGACCAAGCGTTACTTTTACTGCGTTCGCTAATTTATCAACGCCTTTCTTTATCTTATCTCTTGCGGTGGTATCAAAGGTTATTTCTTTTGCCATGATTCGTTATGTTTTGGATTGTGAATTAAATGATTCCGAAAATATCAGAGTTACGCATGATGAGGTACTCTTTTCCATCGATGTTAATTTCAGTACCGGCATATTTACCGTATAAAATATTGTCGCCAACTTTTACGGTTACAGGCTTATCTTTTATGCCTTCGCCAATTGCAATTACTTTACCCTTTTGAGGTTTTTCTTTTGCAGTGTCTGGAATGAAAAGGCCAGAGGCTGTTTTAGTCTCTGCTTCTGCGGCTTCAATAAGCACGCGATCCTCATTTGGTTTGAAATTGATTTTTGCCATATACATGGATGATTTAAAAGGTTAAACAATTTAATGTTGCCCTTCCGCTTTAACACGATTTATGCCATGGCGAAAAGGAGGTGCAATAACGGACAAATTTGCTGGAAAGTGGCAGTTTCCTCCGCATTTCAATCGGTAGCTGGCAGACTCTGTCAGGTTTGGCAGGGGCGAGGCCCGTTTTGAGTTAGTGGTTAATGGTTAATTGTAGGATATGGAAGGGATGGTAATTCTTGAATTTTAAACTTTGTGAGTTCTTTGTGTCTTTGGGTCTTTGTGGCGAAAAAGGGATTCGAGTTGCAGCCACTAAGTCACAAAGGTTCACAAAGAGAAAGATGTAAAATAGAGAGACTTGCATGATACCCTTTATGAACTCAAACCAAAATTCTTTCTGCTTTTGGAAACGATTGAAGAGGGATTAGCAGGTGTTACTTTTCATTCCGTCTTGCCATACACGAATAGTTTCAGTACATTTTAATCTTAATATCAACCTCGAACTTTTAACCATTAACACCTGCCTGCCGGTAGGCAGGTTTAACTATTAACTGATAAAGTGATGGAAAAATTATCGAAAGATTGGCTTACCCAGGGCTTGATTGATTTTGAATATAAAAAATACCTCTTGATGGGATATCTTCAGACGGTTCAGAAATCATTTGATAGAACAGAGCTTTATCCGTTTATGTCCGATTTGGTTTTTCATTATCGAAACCTGGTTTCCATCAAAGAGAATAAATCACTCATCCGTGAATCATTCCCCAAAGAAATTTCCATTGAAGATTTTAAACGTCTTGAATTGAGTTATCGAAAACTGATTGATGACGATGCCGTGATGAATGAACTTGAAAGTATCATTGAATTTGCATTACCTCAGCTACAGGATTCACTTAAAGACGGAACCGTAATTTATGATTATGTAGAGTCACAATGTAAGATATCACCCATAGGTGTAACTCCCTTATATGCGAAGGAAGGTTATTTGTTCGTTACTCAGCCTCCCGAAAAAGAAATACTATTGTACCGATATCAGGTTAGTATTTTTGGTGACAGCCAGGATCAGCTACGAACGCTGAATACGGAATACATTGATACCATTACGAAAAGTAGGGTAGAGACCTACGAGCAATTGAAGTTAAGTCTTATTAAAAAATTTAAAGATCTACCGAATCCGGCTACCTATTTGATTCTATCGAAAATGAAATTTCCTTTTACAGAGACGTTGATGCCTGTGGCGAAACGTTTATTTGTGAAGCACATTTCAAATACGGCTTAACTTTCTGTCTTTTAAATTCCTGCACTAATTCATTTGCATTTACCAAAATGGAGTTTCATCTTTCATAATTGATTTAATGAACGATGGAACACAAACAGGTGAGATATTTCCTTTTCTTATTCTACTATGGAATCATAACTCTCCCTGCATTCTCTCAAACCGTTCTGCCCAATAATCCGCCAAGCTTAAAGTGGTATCAGGTTAACACCACTAACTTTAGAATAATCTATCAGAAAGGTTTTGAAGTGCAGGCACAGCGAATGGCAAATACATTAGAATATATTCACGATCCTGAAGCAAGAACACTGGGCAGCAAGCCGAAAAAGATTTCCGTTATTCTTCAAAATCAATCTTCTACATCGAACGGATTTGTTTCGATCCTTCCCAGAAGATCGGAGTTCTATACGATGCCTCCTCAGGATTATAATTTTATTGGTACCAATGATTGGTTAGATCTTCTGGCATCGCATGAATATCGACACGTGGTTCAATATCAACATGCGAAACGAGGTTTTAATAAAGCATTCTATTATCTATTTGGAAATACAACGTTTGCCGGTATGGCGCAGGTATCCGTTCCGCAATGGTTTTGGGAAGGTGATGCCGTGGCAACAGAAACAGCGTTTACACAAAGTGGTCGTGGCCGCATACCGAACTTCGGATTGGTTTTTAAAACAAACTTGTTAGAAGGACGAACTTTCAACTATCACAAGCAATACGTACGATCCTATAAACACAACATACCCGATCATTATGTTCTCGGTTTTCATATGGTGAGTTATTTGAGAAGAAAAACAAATGATCCCGAAATCTGGGGGAAGATTACAGCACGAACCTGGAATGTTCCGTTCCTTCCTTTTGCTTTCTCGAATGCCATAAACAGGGAAACAGGTATGCATGTGCCTGCTCTGTATCGTGACATGGCTTCAACACTAAAGAAAGAATGGCAAGCGGAGATTGATCAGTTGCAGCTTACTTCATTCGAGAAAGTTAACATTCGAAAATCGAAGGCGTATACCGATTATCAATATCCTCAGTTGTTAGAAGATGGAAGTGTTTTGGCAATGAAAAGTGGGATTGGTGATATCGCCCAATATGTATTGTTGAACAATGGTGAAGAGCATAAAATATTTACACCTGGATTTATCAATGATGCTGGAATGCTTTCCGTATCAAATTCAAAAGTAGTATGGAGTGAATATGGTTATGATCCGCGTTGGGGAGTGCGTACCTATTCATTAATTAAAGCGTATGATGTTGTGTCGAAAAGGAAATGGGTGATCGGAGGGAAGCATCAACGTTTAAGTGGTATCGCACTTTCTCCTGATGGAAATAAAATTGCTGCTGTGCGCTCTTCTAAAGAATATCAAACCACTTTATTGTTGATTGATTTTTCTACCGGAAAGATAATTCAGGAGTTCGTAAATGCGGACAATAATTTTTACTCAATGCCACGTTGGTCGGATGATGGAAAGAAAATAGTTGTACTCAAAACATCATCACTCGGAAAAACCATTTCAATAGTTGACGTTGAATCGGGTAAGGAAGAAGAATTGTTCCCGTCCTCTCAGGAAAATTATGGACATCCTATTCTCGTGGGTCCGTTTGTTTTCTTCAACTCACCCGTGTCAGGTATTGATAATATTTATGCCTGGGATATTAAAAGTCAAAAACGTTTTCAGGTCACATCCAGTAAATATGGCGCGTACAATCCATCGATTTCAAAAGATGGAAAGCAGATGTATTACAATGAACAAAAACGCGATGGACTTGATGTAGTCAAAACTTCTGTTGCGCCCGAATTCTGGAAAGAGTTTGTTGTAAAAGAAGAACCACAAAATCTTGTTCAGCATTTAGTAGATCAGGAAGGCCATCCCCATTTATTTGATAGCATTCCTCAAACGGTTCTTACAGCTAAAAAATATTCGAAGTTTAAAGGGCTGATCAATCCCTACAGTTGGGGTGCCTATGTGGAGAATGATTTGGTAAATGTAGGTCTTGGAATTTCTTCACGCGATCTTTTGAGTACCACAAGTATAACTGCAGGTTATGTTTATGATCAGAATGAAAAAACCAGTTCATGGAAAGCGGGGATTAGTTATCAGGGTTGGTATCCGATTATCGATGTGAATTTTACGCAGGGCAATCGATCAGATAATAAGGGAATTATCGAATACGATAAGGTTGTCGGCACCGATACGACATTTGATTTCCAACAGAGCCTTACTTTCAAGTGGAGGGAGACAACGATGGAAGCCGGTCTGCGAATTCCGTTGGTAACAACAAAGTCAAAGTACTATAGCACTATTTCTATTTCGAATTATTTCGGGTACACCTCGATAACTGATTTTAAAAATAGTATTGATGGTGGTGGAAGATTACTACCGTCAAATCATCCTCAGTTTTTCTTTCGTGATTATCTCGACAATGGAAATCTTCTTTACAATCATTTTGGTTTAACGGCATATCGGGTATTGAAAAAGAGTAGACGTGACATTAACAGTAAGTGGGGACAAGCTATATACCTGAATGTTTATAACACACCTTATGGTGGTGATTTTACAGGCAAGCAGTTTTCACTTTATGGTGTTGCTTATTTCCCTGGATTATTCAAGCATCATTCGCTGTGGGGATATTGGGCCTATCAGTATTCTCAGATCGATCCGGTTAACGTTTCTACAGGAGAAGGTTTGAATAATTACACTTTTCGAAATAAGATTCCGTTGCCCCGTGGTCAATCCGTTTCGCGTTTCCTGGATTTTTATTCCATGTCAGGCAATTACACCTTGCCGTTATGCTACCCTGATTTACGGATTGGTCCCTTGTTAAACATTCAACGCGTTCGCGCCAATCTTTTCTTTGATTATGGATTTGGCTCAAGCGGTACTTACGCTCAGTCGTATTCCTCGACAGGCGCAGAGGTAAAATTCGACATCAACATCATGCGTTTTCTTCCCCAGTTTGATATTGGTTTCCGGTATTCTTACGGTATCAGTCCATCGACAACCCGATATGAAGTGCTGATCGGTACATTTAATTTTTAGGCTCTTAAAAATTCCTTGAAAATCGCCTTTTATACCCTATTTTTGGAAGCTTAATCCGAAAAACGCGCCTGCAAAGGTTTGCAAAAGGATATTAGCGGATCGACAATCTAAAATCACAAAAGCAAAATGGCAGAAATAGTACGCATGCCCAAGATGAGCGATACCATGGTTGAAGGCGTGGTAGCCAAGTGGCACAAGAAAGTGGGGGATATGGTGAAGTCGGGGGAGTTGATGGCAGAGATTGAAACGGACAAAGCCACCATGGATTACGAATCGTTCAACACCGGTACTGTTCTTTATCTCGGTGTGCCGGAAGGTAAAGCGGTTAAGGTAAATGATGTACTTGCAATTGTAGGAAATAAAGGAGAAGACTATTCAGCATTGTTGGCAAGCGCATCAACCGCAGCAACATCAGGCGGAGCCGTTGAAACGAAAGCAGCTCCAGTTGTTGCAGCAGCATCTGCTCCGGCAATTGATACGAGTGGAATAAAAGCAGAAATCGTATTGATGCCAAAGATGAGTGACACCATGGTAGAAGGTGTAATCGCTGCATGGCACAAGAAAATTGGTGATACAGTAAAATCAAATGAGTTGTTGGCCGAGATCGAAACCGATAAGGCTACAATGGAATACGAATCATACAACGCAGGCACATTACTATACATCGGTGTTGAAGCGGGTAAGGCAGTTCCTGTAAATGGTGTGCTCGCAATCATTGGAGAGAAAGGTGCCGACTGGCAAACGCTATTGAAGGCGCACGAAGCAAAAGGTTCAGCACCTGCAGTCTCTGCCGCACCGAAAGCAGAAGCACAAGCTTCATCTGCAAAACCATCTGCAGAGGTAGCTAGCAACGCATCGAATGGTCGCATTAAAGCATCACCATTAGCGAAGAGTTTAGCAAAAGAGAAAGGTCTCGACATCAGTAAGATTGCCGGCTCTGGCGAACAAGGTCGCATTACAAAAAGTGATGTTGAAAATTATAAACCATCAGCCACACCTGCAACCGCAACATCGGGTAAAGCAGCCTCTGCTCCAGTAGTGTTGCCCCAAGTAATGGGTACAGAAAGTTTCGAAGAGACTACCGTATCGCAAATGCGCAAGACGATTGCGAAGCGTTTAGCAGAAAGTAAATTCTCTGCGCCTCACTTCTACATTACCATGGAGATCAACATGGATAAAGCGATTGAGGCACGCAAGAGCATCAATGAAATTAGTCCAGTGAAGATTTCGTTCAACGACATGGTGATTAAAGCTGCCGCGGCAGCACTTCGTCAAAATCCAGATGTGAATGTAAGCTGGTTGGGCGATAAGATGCGCAAGAATCACCACATTCACGTTGGTGTTGCTGTAGCAGTAAAAGACGGATTGTTAGTTCCGGTAATTCGCTTCGCAGATAATAAATCACTTTCTCATATTGCTGTTGAAGTAAAAGATCTTGCACAGAAAGCACACGATAAAAAACTTCAACCTTCTGATTGGGAAGGCAGCACCTTTACCATTTCTAACTTAGGGATGTTTGGTGTAGAAGATTTCACTGCCATCATTAATCCTCCTGATGCTTGTATTCTTGCCATTGGTGGAATTAAGGAAACACCAATTGTGAAGAACGGTCAGGTTGTTCCGGGCAACGTAATGAAAGTTACTTTGTCGTGCGATCACCGTGCGGTGGATGGAGCTGTGGGTGCAGCATTCCTCAAGACATTCAAATCTCTTTTAGAAGAGCCTGTTCGGATTTTGATCTAATAATTAGTTCAAGTTTTCAGGTTCAAAGTTTCAGGTTAGCGGTGGCACCACTTTAAGGGGTGGCACTGCGGTTTTAAGACGTATCTTTCTGAATAATATTATACGTTTTGAATCCAGAGACATACCTTTCATCGTATCTTCTATATTCTAAATTCTATATTCTTTAGACTGACTATGAGACTAACACAAAACGTCATTGCGCCTACTTTTCATTTGAAAGATATTTATGGCAGGATGATTGACCTTGAATCGTACAAAGATAAAAAAGTATTCCTTGGATTCTTCAGACATGCCGGCTGTCCGTTTTGTAATATCCGTGTTCACACGCTAACGAAAGTGCATGAGGAATTGAAAGCGAAAGGCTTGGAGATGATTTTCTTTTTTGAATCAAAAGAGAATGTTTTGCTACGAAGCACTTTCCACAAAGAGGTATCACCTATACCGCTGATCTCTGATCCAGAGAAAAAAATATATGGAGCGTATGGTTTGGAAACCTCAGGTTATAAATCGGCAGTAAGTCACCTGACTACATTTGTTCAAACGGCTTTTAAAGCAAAGGCTCTTGGTGTGCCGATGCATACCATGGCGGATGGTGAATCGATCAGCACCATGCCCGCGGAGTTTTTAATTGACAAAGGTTTGGTAATAAAAGAACTTCATTATTCCGAACGATTAAATGACCGGATGAATGTTGATATGATTCGTGATTTTGCGAAGTAGTAAGTATTTGTTGTTTAATGAAAAATGTAAATAGTCAGAGTTACGATAACGATGCTCAGCGGTAGCGTTATTTTACCAAGTAAGAAAGCAGCATGCAGAGTAGGCAATAGTATCTTTCTGTTCTTGAAGGACAAATTGAAACTACCTATTAATCGCCAGAAGAGGGGCATACGAAGACCTGTTCAATTTCAGTTACTCGGTCATCAGTTGTGTCCAAGCGGAGACTTCACCGGGGCATGTCACGTCCTAAAATACGGCTACGGGTTAAAATATATTTAAGCTGCATTTTCATAGACCATATTCGGGGTCTTATACCCTAAAGATAGATGTAATCT
>JANODK010000126.1:0-12269 GCA_031412655.1 Chryseolinea sp. | reverse complement strand
TCTTCCGAATTGTTTCTCTTGACTGGCAATGGCTTTTAAAATGTTATCCTGTGCTTTGTCGTAATCACCTAATGTATAGTAGATATCACTTAATAGTTTTTGTGTTGGAGCTGTCTTCGTGGAGTTGTCTCCGTACGTTTTTACTGCAATTTGATTGGCGCGTTGTGCTGTGCGCTCTGCTTCTGTATAGTCACCTTTAGCAAGTAAAATTCGGCCTTTGTTTACAAGGGGTTCGATTAGTCGAAGAGAATTGGCCCCATACAGTTTTTGATATTCGGCAATCAAATCTGCCAGAAGGCGATCTGTTTCCGCATATCTGCCGAGTTGAATAAAGAGAGATGAAAGTTCCTCCGCGGTGGATACTTCGCTTCCAATTAATACATCTGCTTTTGATATTAATTTTTGTGTGCGCTGAAGATTGTTTTCAGCTTCATCAAACATTCCTATTATACCATATAACTTTGCCTGTGTTTCGAGAATCTGAATATAGCCGCTAATGTACTTGTCGTCTTTTTTGTATTCCCCCAAAATCTTGATCGCTTTGTCAATGTCCAATTCGGCTTTGTCATATTGACCAATTTTTAAACTAAGACTGGCGAGACGCTCTAACTCTACTCCGTATTCAGGATCATCGTTACTATACTTTATAATTGCGTTGTCAGAAGCATTATTCAATGTCTTAAAAGCCAGATCATATTTGTCGGTAAGTTCGTACCAAGTGGCAATGTGATTTAGAATGTCTTGCAGATGTTTGTGTTGCTCACCAATCTGTTTTTCAACAACACCAAAATAGCTTTCTTTATAGATGTTACCAGCATCTTCAATTTTATTCGTGTAATCCAGATAGAAATTAGCAAGATAGATTCTTGATAAATGATACTCTGGTGAGTTCTCTCCGCATAATTCTTTCTTAATTGAAGCTAATTGATTCAAATAAGTTTCTGCGGAAGCATAACGTTTCTCCTTAATTGTTACATCATACAGAAATTCAACAATCTGACCTGTCGTTTTATAAAATTTTGGTAAGCTATTCAATACGCTTAAAGCACTACTTTCAAGATTCTTTGTTTTATCCTGTTCCATTTTAGAATCAAACTCCACTGCTTGCATGTTGGTACGAAGCACACTTCCACTGGGAAACTTCTTCAGGAGTTTTTCATATTCTAATTTTACATTTTGATACCGTGCGCGATTTCCCTTTAATAATAAATCGTCCAGGTAAGCGAGATATAAATTCTGTGCTAAGCTATTGGTTGGACTTGTTTTTCGTTTCAGGTCATTAAGTATATTGTCGAAATCGAGGTCTGATTCATGCTCTTTATTTCCACTTTCTTTCAGAGCCTTGGCCATTAGATATCGAGACTCTACTTTAGCTAAATTAGTCTCACCCAAAAATCGTGATTTATCTTTAAACCAATTTAGTGCGAATTTATAGTTTTGGTCTGCGTCCGTATTATTTTCATCAGAACGACTTACCGATATTCTTCCTTTATTGGCGTCTGCTTTAATGCGCAGATTTAAAAGTTTAGCATAATCACCATAACGTTTTGGAAGTTCTTGTTCTGGTACGCGCTGAGTCTTAATAGAGGTACCATCAACAACAGATTCTTTTTCGATGGCGCGCGAAGCAAAATATTTTTCATGTTCTTTCAACAACTCAATGGCATCATTCCAAAATCCCTGACCAATCATAGCTTCCGCTTGTGCTAGCGCAATTCTTGATTTCAATGCATCGGTAAGCTGATTGCTTTTTTGCAATAAGATCATAGCGCGATCAAGATATTCATCACTCAACCGAAAGTTGCCATACTCATTATAGATTTCGCCTACCTCAATTAAAGTGGTTGCATAGTTTGTACTGTTATCTCCAAACGTGCTTTGGCTGCTGGTAAGAGCCGTGTTTAATGAATTGTCAAAACTGGTAAGTGTACCTAATGCCAGGCTGATCTTTGCCTCCCGAATGTAAAGGCCGGGCATGTACGACTGATGATCAGGTTTAGATTGAAGCGACTTTTTTAATTTCTGTAGCCCGCTGCTGGCTTTTAAAAAATTGCCTGAAGCGTAATAGGTATCCACCTTTGCGAGGCTTTTATCAATCTTTTTGTTTTGAGAAAAAGCAAGTTGAGTTGCTGTCACACAAAACAATGCGAAAATGCATGATCGGAAGATCTTCATGATAAAGAGGGTTTACAAATGTAACTTCGAAGATAAGAAAAAGGTACGAGGTACGAATGACGAAGCACGAGGTAAATGCACGTCATAGAGAAGAGCAAAGAATGTTTAAGTTAGGGTACTTTATACTTTGTAATTAGCTCTTCGTTCCTTCTCTATTCTTTCATTAGTTTTTTTAAAATACCACCCGCAGCATCAGTGATTACCGTTCCAGGACCAAACACAAACGAAACGCCCGATTGAAAAAGAAAATCGTAATCCTGCGCTGGAATAACGCCACCCGCAATAACCATAATATCGCCACGCCCGATTTTCTTTAAGGCTTGAATTAATTCCGGAACCAATGTTTTATGCCCACCGGCTAAACTGGATGCACCTACAATATGTACATCGTTCTCTGCTGCCTGCATCGCCACTTCTTCAGGTGTTTGAAATAGGGGCCCGATGTCTACATCGAAACCTAAATCGGCAAAGCTTGTTGCAATTACTTTTGCGCCACGGTCATGACCGTCTTGCCCCATTTTTGCAACGAGAATGCGGGGTCTTCGTCCATCGCGTTCGGCAAAGCGATCAGATAATTTTCTAACCTCTTCAAAAGCAGATTGATTTTTCATCTCACTCGAATATACACCTGAAATGGATTGGATGGTTGCTTTATAACGCCCGAATGTTTTTTCTAATGCTGTAGAAATTTCTCCGAGTGTAGCACGCTTGCGCGCAGCATCAATAGAGAGTTCAAGCAAATTTCCCTGCCCGTCCGGCAGGTGGGCGTTTCCGGTTTGCGCTGCCTCAGTTAATGAATTCAATGCTGCTTCAACTTCGATGGGATTGCGTTCTGCTTTTAATTTAGCGAGTCGTTCAATCTGTTCGTTGCGAACAGCGGTATTATCGACTTCGCGAATTTCAAAATCAGGCTTTTCAGTTGTTTGATATTTATTGACACCAACAATTACATCACGACCCGAATCGATGCGCGCTTGTTTGGCAACGGCTGCTTGTTCGATGCGCATTTTCGGAATGCCACTTTCAATGGCTTTCGTCATCCCTCCGAGTTTTTCAACTTCTTGAATTAATTCCCAAGCTTTTTCTATGAGTTGTGACGTGAGACTCTCAACATAATATGATCCACCCATAGGATCAACCAATTTGGTAATGCCTGTTATCTTCTCTAAATAAAGTTGGGTATTACGGGCGATGCTCGCTGAAAAATCGGTAGGCAATGCAATGGCTTCGTCTAAAGAATTGGTATGTAAAGATTGCGTTCCACCCAACACCGCAGCAAGTGCTTCAATGGTAGTGCGCGTTACATTGTTGTACGGATCTTGTTCCGTTAAACTCCACCCCGAAGTTTGACAATGCGTTCGCAATGCCATTGACTTTGGATTAGTTGGATTGAATTGCTGAACGATCTTCGACCACAATACTCTTGCGGCTCGCATCTTGGCAATCTCCATAAAGAAATTCATACCAATGCCCCAGAAGAAAGATAAGCGTGGAGCAAAGTTATCAATGGCAATACCTGCTGCTATTCCGGTGCGGATGTATTCCAATCCATCGGCCAGAGTGTACGCTAATTCAATATGTGCAGGTGCACCGGCTTCATGCATGTGATATCCACTAATGCTAATGGAATTAAACTTCGGCATGTGCTTCGAAGTGTATGCAAAAATATCAGCTACAATTCGCATTGAAGGTGATGGCGGATAGATGTAGGTATTGCGCACCATGAATTCTTTCAGAATGTCGTTTTGAATTGTGCCACTTAATTGCTGAGGTTTAACTCCTTGTTCTTCTGCTGCAACAATGTAGAATGCCATGATGGGTAACACCGCACCATTCATCGTCATTGAGACAGACATTTTATCCAATGGTATTTGATCGAAAAGAATTTTCATATCCAATACCGAATCGATGGCAACACCTGCTTTTCCGACATCACCCGATACACGTGGATGATCCGAATCATATCCGCGATGAGTAGCCAGATCAAATGCAACGGAAAGTCCGCGCTGACCGGCTGCTAAATTTTTTCTATAAAAAGCATTTGAATCTTTCGCAGTAGAAAAGCCTGCATATTGTCTGATCGTCCATGGCTTTGTAGCAAACATCGTGGCATACGGTCCGCGAAGGTAGGGTGGAATGCCTGCTGTAAAATTAAGGTGTGATAAATTCTTAGAATCGAGAGCAGTATACTCTGGCTTCACTTCAATCTTCTCCGGACTTGTCCACGGTTTAGAGTTTATCTCTTCATTGGAAGAGTCAACTTTAAACTGATTGTACTTTATGGAATTGAAATCGGGCTTCATGATTTTTTAATCTGATGTTGGAAATCTAACCATGAGGCTTGTGCTATTTCATCAATCATCTTTTCGATGGCATATGCTCCCGATGTAGCATCAGCTACTTTGTCTATGTAGGATTCTTCGCGCAATACATTTGAAATATTTCGTGCAATGCGATTCATTGTTGAGCTTTCATCTTCTGCGTAAACCGTAAGTGAATTACATCCTCCTAATGCAGCAGCTAAAGAAGCCGTTGTACTTTTCAACATATTGCCATTTGGCTGATAAGCAGTATGTGTCCAGGCTTCAGAGCGAATATGAATATGAAGGTGAGATGGCTGATAACTTTCTTGTCCATATGCACGGGCAATTTGAAACCATAGCATACGCAATGCTTTTAGTTTCGCGATCTCAATAAAAAAGTTTGTTGAGATGGGAAGCGAGAAAGCAATTTGTTGAATGGCGATCGATACATTAGTTCCATTTTTAACTAACCGATCAAGAAGGTGAACACCTTTTACAAGTGCTTCCGAAATTTCTTTCACAGAAGTGGAGGGATTTACGATCAGTCCACACGACTGGAATTTTTTGAGTTGGGATAAATTTAAACCTGAAAGATTATTTTTTTCAACAGCATCATCATCCCAAAATATTGTTCCGGCTAAAACAGAAGGATCATATTTTTTTTCCTGAATATATTTTGAAAAATTTTTAGAAATCGAATTGGTGCTGTTCACTCGAAAAGAAATCGAACAATACGGCCAGTCAATTTGATTGAGCAGTAGATCAAGATTGGGTTTTGTGTTATTACGAATGTCAAATAAAATTCCATCCGCCCCAGCGGCTAATTGTGAAAGCGCATTTGCATTGGCCTCTTTTTCATTTGAGACTGTAATGCTGGGCATATTAACCCAGGCACGCGACCCGGAGTATTGATCAATAGATGGGGAAAGCTGAAAATTATTTTGTTTTGAATTCGCTGGAACATCAAGCTTGTCATAATATGCCAAAAAGGCCAATTCATTTTCACTCCATGCCAAAGCATCGTTTGGATTTTTACCATCAATCTCCAAAGTGGCAGCGGCTTGCCAGTTTTCTTTGTTAGCGGACGGAAAAGAAAGTTTTATTAACTCGTGAATAGATTTGTCAGGCATGCAAAAGCAAATTCAACTCAATTTTAGTCAAGTTTTTATCAACCGGGGCAGAATTAGCAGAATTTTAGAAAGACCAGAATAGGATATTGCGCGGCTTAAAGTCGATGACCGTGAAATTGCTCTTAAAAGTGGGGTTTTAGTAAAGCTATTTTACTTTTTAGGATTCAAAACTTTTATTGAAAAATCAAGGACATATCCTATTGTTTTGTTGATCTCTTTTTTTACATCTTTGTCTCCCCTTTCCCAAAAGGAATTCAAATCCAATCAATTAGGAGCTCAATGGAAGTTAGCTGTAGTACAGTATGGAATGATTGTCTCGAAGTAATTCGTGAGAATGTAGGAGACGAGAATTTTAATACTTGGTTTAAACCGATCAATCCACTTCGCGTGGATGGTGATGTGCTTACCGTTCAAGTGCCCTCTCAGTTTTTTTACGAGTGGTTGGAAGATAATTATGTGCCGGTTTTAAAGAAGGCTATTCATACCGTTTTAGGCCCGACAGGCCGATTGGAGTATTCGGTAGTGGTTGATAGTGGTAATCAACAAGCGCCATCCGTATCGGTAAATTATCCGGCCAACGGTTCGGGCAATAGACGCAGCGCTATCAATGGCAATGCCTTTGGTTCTGATGACTATTCGCCTTTTTCAGTAAAGCAACTGAATCCGCTCACTGTTAATTCAAGATTAAACGCATCCTATACATTCGATAATTTTGTTGAAGGCGATTGTAATCGTTTAGCGCGTTCTGCGGGTGTCGCAGTAGCGAAAAAACCAGGTATTACTTCGTTTAACCCTCTGATGTTGTATGGTGGTGTTGGTGTGGGAAAGACACACTTAGTGCAAGCCATAGGAAATGAGATCAGAAACAACATGCCGAATAAGGTTGTGCTGTATGTTGATCAAAATGATTTTACAAATCAATTCCTCAACGCCCTTCAAAATCATAAAATTCAGGACTTCCAGAATTTTTATTTGCAAGTGGATTTATTGATTCTGGATGACGTGCAGTTTTTGGCAGGTCGCGAAAAGACGCAGGAAATGTTTTTCCATATTTTCAATCAGCTTCATCAAACCGGCAAACAGGTAATCATGACGAGTGACTGTCCGCCACGCGATATGAAGGGATTCCAGGAAAGATTGCTTTCGCGATTCAAATGGGGACTAACAGCTGATTTACAGGAACCAGATTTTGAAACGAAGCTAGCCATCATCAATCGTAAAATGTTGGCAGATGGAATTCAAATTCCTACAGAAGTTTCAGAATACCTTGCTTATAGTGTGGATACAAACCTTCGCGATATGGAAGGTGTGTTGAACTCATTGATATTCCACGCTACTTTATTAAAGAAGGAAATTGATTTAGAACTCGCGAAAGAAGTTCTTAAAAATATCATCAAAGAAATTCAGTCTGACGTAAGCGTTGATTTTATTCAAAAGACAGTTTCCGAATATTTTAAGATCGATCTGGATCAGATGAAAGGTAAAGTGAAGAAACGCGAAATTGTTATACCACGTCAGGTAGCCATGTATTTCTGCAAGCGTTATACTCAACTTACACTAGCACTCATCGGTAATAATTTTGGTGGCCGGGATCACAGCACGGTAATTCACGCGCTCGAATCTGTTGAAGACATGATGAAGACCGATCCAAACTTCAAAGCTTCTGTTGAAGAGTTGGGTAAGAAGTTGAAGTTGAGGGTGAGTTAGGTGTAGGTGAAAATTAAGAAATTCTGATTTACTCTCCGGCTAAGATGAGTTAGTTATTTTAAATTTTAATTTGATAAGAAATCGTCAACGCTGCTTATTTTATCAAGAATAAGGTGTGTATTAGATAGATTCCTGAGCCAATATTCTAATTAACCTCGTATGTACAGATTTGGTTTGCAATATATTTTCAATACCTTGAAAGTATTATTAACTAAATTATAACTCGTTATGAAAACAAATTCTTTAAAATTCCTTTTGTTGTTTATTTTATCATCTGTCACTTTTTCGTGTGTACAGGATGAAGATTCTCAAGCGATTAATCCAAATCAGCGTGTAAATCTAAAGTTCGAAACTGATGAATCATTGAACATTGAAAACAACATTCTCCTGATTGAAAATGTGCAAGTTTTTGGCGGGAAGTTAATTTCAGATCAGCTCCAGGCGGTCAATGTAATCCATAGTATCACTGGAAAAAAGCTCACAGCTTATACTATAAAGCAAAATATAGCTTTGAATGGTCGTATTACAAAAATGGAAGTAACAAGAGGCTATGTTTTCGCGGGTAGGTGTTTGGAATATGGCACTTTGGTTACAGATACGAATTCAGGTGTTCAGATGTTTTTTCCAGCGGATATTCAAACGAAAGTTTTAGGGTTTGCAGATATTTGCCCTCCCGCAAATTCAGAATGGTCATGAGTGTTATAGGATATCACATGAGAGTATTTGTTATTCTTCTAAATCTAATTTGTTACTCAACTTTAGCTTTTGGTCAAATTGATTCTACGAAGAGTACTCAATACCCTAACTTTAATTCAATCCATCGTCTAAAGAGCGGAAGTCAGATAATTTCGAGAGATTCCGCCCTTGTGTATATGAATGGAAAGTTTTACACAATAGATCAATTGGATTATATGGGCTCGAAATTTGAGTCTGTTAAATTTATTCAAAACCCTGATTCGATTGCATTATTTACAGCAAAGAAACTGAAAGTAATCTTGTGGATTAAAGAATGAAATAGAAGCGATTAAGTAAATAAGAAAAGGAACTATCTTAAAAGAGGGTTCCTTTTCTTATTTTTAAGCGGATATTCGACTGCTAAAAATATCAATGATATGGATATTTGAAATGTTGATATAATAGTTCAAAAAATCACTTAATCAGAAAAGGAATCTCCACCTGTTGTTTCGAACTGTTGATACCATATATGTATCCTCTGCCTTTATACTTTTCAAAAAACTCAACTACCTCATTCGGATCTTTCACGCGAACGCGATTGATTTGAATGATGGTAAAATTCTCGGGCAAACCAATTTCATTTAATTTACTTTGATCGCTGATCTTAAAAACCTTTACACCGTATTGGGTTGATTCCAACTGAGCGCCAAGCGTTGTGGATTTTATAATCTCCCGTTTAATTAAATCACTTGAACCATTTTTATTCACCAATGTGAGCGAAGTAGTTTGTGGTTTATTGTCGCGGAGGTAAGCAATATTAATTTTATCTCCTGGGTAATGATAGCTGAGTTCTTCTTCAAATTCACTTTGGGTATTAATATCTTTTCCATTCAATTTGATAATGACATCACCAAGTTTTAAGCCCGCATGCATAGCAGGGCCATCTCGTTCTAACTGTTCAATCAACACACCATTGTAGTTTTTTACATTGGTATTCAAATCATACTTCTTTGTGTTCTCATAGTTATACTCTACAACGCGTCCACCAAGCAATGCTTTTTGTACAATACCATATTTTACCAAGTCATCAAAAACTTTTCGCGCAATATCAATCGGTACTGCAAAGGCATAACCTGTGTATGAACCTGTGCGCGATAAAATTGCAGAGTTGATACCTACTAGTTCTCCACTCTTATTTACCAATGCCCCTCCTGAATTTCCCGGGTTAATAGCAGCATCGGTTTGAATAAATGACTCAATAGGAAATTTATCTTCCAGTATTCCAATTCTTCTTCCTTTCGCACTCACAATGCCCGCTGTTACTGTTGAGGAAAGTGAAAACGGATTTCCCACGGCCACAACCCATTCACCTACCTGCAAATTTTTGGAACTACCCATCGCGATCGCTGGTAAATTGGTCTCATTGATTTTAAGTACAGCTAAATCAGTGGATGGATCAGTGCCGATTAATTCGGCTGTGTATGTACGTTTATTATAGATTACTTCTAATCTCTCAGCTGATTCAACTACGTGATTGTTAGTAATAATGTAACCATCAGAAGAAAAGATTACACCAGATCCACTACTCACTTGTGTTTGTGTACTTCCACCGCCACCAAAAAACCAATCAAAAGAATTATACGCAATACCTTTGGCAATGCTATTAATGTAAACTACACTCGGAATAGTTTTCGTGGCAGCCTCTGAAAAATCAACGGGCGTCAGTGCTACCGATGTAGAATTTGATGAATAAGAAATGTTTCTTTGATTAAACGATCCCGAATCCAACGCCACCGTGTTAAACGTGGGTGCATTTGGCTCTGACGATGGCTTGTTAATGTATTGGAAGGTATAGGCTCCTGCCAATCCTCCAATAAACCCTACAATTAATATTTTGATGAAGCTTTTCATATTGTGAACCAGAGGTTATACTAGACATTAGACTTTATAAAAAAAGGGTTCCCTTTTTTTATAATCAACTTTATTTTAACGCAATAAATTCAATAATTATGTAACAGAAGGCTAAATAATTCTTTTGTCTAAAATCTTGCAATAGTTAAATAGAAAAAATTAAGCTTACTAAAGATATTACTTGAGGGAATTAACTACTGAAAGTTCACTTATTTCTTGCCGCTTCCCAACCACAACAAGGCATCTAAGAGAAATATATTCTGATCTTTGCTGCTAAACGAGGAGGATAATTGCTTATTTGTTTTGTTTTCGTAATCCATATCGTTGTGGCCCATATTGGTATATATCATTCTATATTTTGTATTGGTCCAAACGATTGGATAATAGCCACTGTGCCAGATCTCATCCTGCTTAGGTCCAGTGCCCAATGGAAAACTAGAAGGATCAACTGACATCAAAATTTTTATATCCGGATTCTTTCGCAAATCAGTTTCCCAACGATACCATTCGCTTGGTGCAGAGGTAAGGAGTTTAGGCAAATGTTTGGTGACGGGATGTTTTGAATCTTCAATGCGCAAAATAGCAGAGGTAGGTCGCCAGGTGTTGCTGGCAAAAGAACCCGCGCCAATAAATTGATTGTGATACCAATCCCAGTCCTGATTAAAATCGGAATCATTTAAAGCAAATCCTGCAAAGTGAAATCCCATCCACGCACCACCATGCTCCATATAGAATTGGAAAGCTTCTCTCTGCTTTGGTGCTTCCGGGCGAGTATCTAGGAATAATACAACTTGATACTGAGAGAGAAATTCTTCGTTAAGATTATCCCAGTTGTTGGTGGAGTCGTAAGCAAAATGATTTTGCGTGGCAAGAGTGGAAAACCATTTATGCGCTTCGTGTACAAAGCTGATGTGTGCTGCGTCATTCTTTGCAGTATAAAAAGCCACCACTTTGAAATTTGAAGAATTACTCTGTGCAGAAATGGAAGAATAAAAACACAGAATGATGTACACGAGAAAGTTGAATCGATACATGGTTTTATTTCTTATTTCTAATTATAAGGATTAAACGATCACCCCTTAATCTTAAATGGAATAGAAATTTCTATTCTTTCCCAATACATAACAATCTCACCAGAATTGTTACCTTCTGCTTCAATGACATACAGAAGCCTCTCCTGATTTTTTCCTTCTTGCTCTGGCTTCACTTTTAATCGCACTACATCTTGTGCTTCATCATACTTGTCAGTTAAATGTTGTTGCCAGTTGGTGTTGATGATTACTGTCCATTCATCCTTACCTGGAATTGTGAAGAATGCATACTTGCCTGCTGAAATTGTTGCACCTCCTATTTCCACGTCATGCCCAAACTCAATACTGGTTGCCATGTGCGCGCCTGTTACCCAAACTTTGTCAAATGGAACAAGCCCACCCCAAATAATTCTACCACGCACCGCTGGTGAGTGGTACGCGATTTTTATTTCTGTTATTCCAATCTTACCTGTTGCTTCGGCTGTTAAACTTCCTTTCAATGTATCAGGTTCTGATTGTTGTCGTATGATCACAACATCACTGGCCTTTTTACTTTCAACAGCAGCGGGTGATTGAGTTGATAATTCTTGGTTCGTTTGTTTTTTGTCCCCACTACAACCTATCAGGCTGATCGTGATTATAGATAGGATGGCGATTGTTTCTTTCATACTTATAAATTGATGTTGCTGAACTTTGTGATTCCCTTGTGCCTTCGAGTCTTAGTGGCAAAAGAATGCCAGCTCTTGCCACTAAGACACAAGGTCACTAAGGTTCACGAAGAAAACGAATTAAGGCAAAATCGCGACACTGGTTATTGAATTGTTTCCTTCACCATTCCGCAACTAAGCATGGCTTGGCCGAAGTATGGATTCTTTATTACTCTTTCATTTGAAAGCCAATATGCCCCTTCATTATTATTCGCCATCGGACAATACTCTAAATAGAGTTGACCTGAAGTAAGTGAATTGGCTTTTATAAGCGTTGACATTTCTGTGCTGAGTACTGAAAATGCTTTGCGTTGCTCTGTAAGGCTTGACGCATAGGCAATATTCGCAGCTTCTTTAGCCGCAGCTTTACCTGTGCTGATGATCAGCAACGATTTTTGCAACTCGCCTGAAATTTGTTTTGCTTCATCTTGCTTCGATGCAACCAGGGCATCTTTCAACTGAATGTAAAGTCCATAGGCTTTGCCAACGTTAACATCTTTGAATGTAGGTGATTTCGCTTGAGTTGTTTGCTCTGCAGGTTTGCTATGATCGTGCTGTGCTGTTGCAACAATAGTGGTAACCAAACAAAGTGCAAGGATGGATAATGTGTTTTTCATTTTTCTAAATTTT
>JANODK010000125.1:0-13187 GCA_031412655.1 Chryseolinea sp. | reverse complement strand
CAGGCCAATCAGGGTAAGGCTGTAAAAATATACCACGATGCCAAGCCTGGAGATTTGGTGTTCTTTAAAAATACAGAAGGTAAAATTGTTCACGTAGGCATTTTGTTAAATGAAGATAAAATCATTCATGCTTCCGGCCGGGTTCGCATCGATCATTTCAATGAAGAGGGTATTCTTAATATAGAGACCAAAATCTACACCCATCAGTTCGGGCACATCAGGCGCGTCCTTGCCGAGTAGTTGCCGGTTTTCGGTTATCAGTTATCGGTATAACTGATATTAGCTTCCAAACATCTATTTAACTGCTTTGTTAGTAGAGATAATGGTTTTATCTTTCTAACATGAACACAAGGGTTCTCGTGCTGAATCAGGATAATAGTCCACTGATGGTATGCTCAGTGGAACGTGCCTTTATTCTTGTGTTCTTAAATAAAAGTGAAATGGTGCGTTCAGCCAACGGTCACAAATTGCATTCGATCACCCATAGTTATCCGATGCCGTCTGTCATCCGCCTGAATCGATATGTTAACGCCCCTTACAAGGGCGTTAATCTTACCCGGCAAAATATATTCAAGCGCGATGGACATGAGTGTCAGTATTGCGGCACTAAGCGCGAACTCACCATCGACCACGTAATACCTCGCGCTAAAGGAGGTACTGATAGCTGGATGAATCTAGTAACGGCTTGCAAAAAATGTAATGCTAAAAAAGGCGACAATACTCCAGACAAAGCGAATATGCCGTTGCGCAGTAAACCGTATAAGCCGTCATACGCTATCTTTCTAAAAGATCACGTAAGTGATCAGGCCGGAGAGTGGGATATTTTTCTTACTGGCCATCATTCCTATTGAATCGAAAAAAATAAATCATGTTTAGTCTTCAACACAAAACTGCGGTCATCACCGGTGGCGGAAGCGGAATCGGAAGAGCTGTAGCCGAACTTTTTGCGAAACAAGGCGCATCTGTTTTTATTCTCGAACTGAATAAGGCTGCTGCAGATGAAACGGTTAATGCCATAAAAGCAAAAGGAGGGAAGGCTTCTTCTTTTGGAGTTAATGTAACGGATCAGCTTCAAGTAAAAGATGCGCTTGTAGAAATTGCACAAGCTGCAGGCCGCATTGATATACTCGTTAACTCTGCGGGCATATCACACATTGGAAAATTAGATTCTACATCGGCTGAAGATTTCGATAAAGTTTTTCAAGTGAATGTAAAGGGAGTTTACAATACCATGTTTGCAGCCATCCAACAGATGAAGCAGCAAGGTGGAGGAGTAATTTTAAATGTGGCTTCTGTGGCTTCGAATGTTGGTATTGCTGATCGCTTTGCCTATTCGATGAGTAAAGGCGCTGTCCTCACGATGACTTTTTCAGTTGCCAAAGATTACATCCTTGATAACATTCGGTGCAATTGTATTTCGCCTGCGCGAATACATACAGCATTTGTTGATAATTTTCTGGCAAAGAATTATCCTGGCCAGGAAAAAGAAATGTTTGAGAAACTTTCGAAGACCCAACCCATAGGAAGAATGGGCCGACCCGATGAAGTGGCAGCATTGGCCTTGTACTTATGCTCCGATGAAGCTTCATTTGTAACAGGAAGTGATTATCCATTTGACGGAGGATTTATTAAACTGAATAGCTAAGTAACCTGGTCTGGATTAACTTTAACGTTGGCTGCACGCTTCAGGCCACAAGCTGTAAGCAGATCGGCCAAACCAACAGTGTGCAGATCAATAAGTAATACCATATCAAATATCTCAAGTCTCACGTCTAATATCTCAATACTAACATCTAGTTAAAATATGAAACTACTTCGCTTTGGAGAACCCGGAAAAGAAAAGCCTGGCATACTTTTGAACAACGAAATCTATGATGCATCTTCTTTTGGAGAAGACTTTGGAGAAATCTTTTTTGAAAATGATGGATTAAACCGTTTCAAAAAATGGCTTGGTGAAAATCAATCTAAACTCCCGAAGGTTCCACAGGGCGTTCGCATCGGTGCACCGTTCACACGACCATCCAAAATAATTTGTGTTGGATTAAATTATACCAAGCATGCGCTGGAATCGAAAATGGATATTCCAAAAGAGCCCATCTTGTTTTTTAAATCCACCACAGCACTTGTAGGACCGAATGATAATCTCATCATTCCGAAGAATAGTGTAAAGACGGATTGGGAAGTAGAGCTAGCGGTTGTGATAGGTAAGAAAGCACTGTACATAGAAGAGAAAGATGCAATGGATTACATTGCCGGATTTTGTTTGCACAACGATTACAGCGAACGCGAATTTCAACTCGAACGAAACGGACAATGGGTGAAAGGAAAAAGCTGTGACACGTTTGCTCCCATGGGACCCTACATGGTTACGAAAGACGAAGTAACAAACTACAACAGCCTGCACATGTGGTTAAAAGTAAACGACAAAATGATGCAGGATAACAATACCGATGATATGATTTTTGAAGTGCCATTCCTGGTGAGTTATATCAGTCAGTTTATGACGTTACTTCCAGGTGACGTAATCTCGACAGGAACACCAGCGGGTGTAGGTCTTGGTTTTAAACCACCTATTTACTTGAAATCTGGTGATGTGGTTTCATTGGGAATTGAAGGATTGGGTGAACAAAAACAAACAGCAAAGTAAAGTTTGGAATTATACCTTTCATCTCAAGCAATGAAGGATCATCATCTTTTTGATTGGATATATTCATCCCATCGCGTTTATTTCCTTTTTACTTAACGCTTTCAAAAATTATGCGTGACATAATTCAAAAAATTTCACTTCACATACTAGTCATAGGTTTCCTTACCTCATGTCAATCAAAGCCCGCTCCGGCTGATCTGGTTATTTTCGGAGGAACCATTTATACTGTTAATGAAAAGCAGCCCACTGCTGAAGCCGTTGCTGTTCAGGGTGATAAAATAATTTTTGTTGGATCCGAAGTTGAAGCGCGCAAATACATCCATGATAAGACTGAAGTCATCGATCTTCAAGGTAAAATAATGACGCCTGGATTTATTGAAGGTCATGGACATTTAATGGGTGTGGGTTATAATGAATTGAATATCGATTTAATGACCACAAAAAGTTATGCTGAGATTGTTCAGCGCATTAAAGAAGCAGTTGAGAAAGCTCAGCCTGGTCAATGGATTATTGGTAGAGGATGGCATCAGGATAAGTGGGATGCAAAGCCTGATGAAGTAGTGAAAGGTTTTCCAACACATAAATTGTTAAGTGCTGTTTCTCCGAATAATCCGGTTTTTCTTTCACACGCCAGTGGTCACATGAGTCTAGCAAACGCTAAAGCAATGGAACTAGCGGGAGTAAATCTTTTATCAAGAGAAAAGGCAGCAAGCCAGACGGTCGAGGGTGGAGAGATTATTCGCGATGCCATAGGAAATCCTACCGGGATGTTTGTAGAGAATGCAGAAATGCTCATACAGCAATATGTTCCCGGTGTTGATTCGACAAGCGATCAGCAAGCATTAACCTTAGCACTTCAAGTATGTTTGCGAAATGGCATCACGAGTTTTCATGATGCCGGTGCTTCACGAGAAAACATTTCTCTCTTTCATCAATTTAAAAAGGAAGGTAAGCTTGATGTTCGATTATACGTAATGCTTACCGGATGGGATAGCAAGCTGGTTTATGAATGGTTGAGCAAAGGCCCTGAAATAGATACCGATAATCAATTAACCATCCGTTCAATCAAATTAAATTGTGATGGCGCATTAGGCTCCCGTGGTGCCTGGTTATTAGAACCCTATACAGACCGTCCTGATTTTTCAGGAATGGCTACCCTACCGATGGACACGGTGCTGAAGATTTCAAGAGTTGCACTTCAGCATGGCTTTCAGGTTTGTTCACACGCCATTGGCGATAGGGCCAATCATGAAATTCTTGATCGTTATGAAAGCGCCTTTAAGGAAAATCCTGAAAAGGCAAAAGATGCGCGCTTTAGAATTGAGCACGCGCAGCATTTGCATCCGAATGACATACCTCGGTTTGGCTCACTGGGAGTAATCCCTGCCATGCAAGCCATTCACATGTCGTCCGATAGGGTATGGGCTATTGATCGGTTAGGAGAGAAGCGCATTAAGGAAGGTGCCTACATGTGGCAGTCGTTATTAAAATCGGGAGCACGAATTGTAAATGGCACCGATGCACCGGTTGAGCCCATCAACCCGATACCTTGCCTCTATGCATCTGTAACCCGTAAAACATTAAAGGGTGAACCAGAACTTGGATATGAACCAGAAGAGAAGATGACACGTGAGCAAGCATTGCGTTCGTATACATTAGATGCGGCTTATGGAGCCTTTGAAGAAAAAATAAAAGGCTCGATCGAAGCCGGAAAACTTGCTGACTTCACCGTTTTTACAAAGGACATTATGAAAGCCACCGAAGAAGAAATTTTAGCGACCGAGGTTTCACTTACTATTGTTGGAGGGAAGGTTCTTTTTAAAAAATAAATTTGACTCAATATTTAAGATTGTATGTCTTAACTCAATATATTGAACATAAAAAAGGGACGGTATGCACCTTCCCTTTTTTAGTATATGACTTTTTAAATCTTACGCTTTCAAAAACTTCAAGGCTTTAGCCTTCACCATATCGCGGTCAGCGGTAATGGTAGGATCGCTGTAAACGTGTTGGGAAATTTCACCAACCACACCCTTCTTGAAGCCCAGCTTCTCAGCAATTTGCTCACAGAAAACAATTTCACTTCTAAATACCTGCCCATCCATCTTCATTAATTGGATAAGATGATATAAGTGTTCAAACTTTTCATCAGCCGTGAAGGAAACAATATTCCCGATAGGCTTCGGATTGTGGAGCATGGTATCAACTTCCTCTTTCGAAATGCCGTTTGCTTTCGCAATAATCTGGATAAGCTTAGATTCGCGATCGGCTACTGACTTGTCGCTGGCGGCTAGGTTGATCAGAACATTTAGTTCCTGTTTTTTGTCAAAAATCATGATATGTCTTTTAATTGTAGTTCAAAGTTCAAAAAATGCCTTTAGAAATATACTGTAAAATACGATGTTTTGGTACATCAGCAAAAAAAATCCAGATGAATGGCGTGAATGCAACCCTTATATTTGCCCTCTGTCTTTAGTGCAAAATTGAAAACAACATGAAGAATCTACTGGCTATAATCGCACTTGTCCTGGCTGTCACTTTTGTGCAAGCCCAGGAAACACAGACCCGGAATGTGGGTTCGTTTAACGGAGTAAAAGTTGCCGAAGGTATTGATGTCTACCTTAAAAAAGGTGACAAAGAGAGCGTTAAGGTTGAGGCAACCGGGGTAAAATTAGAGAATGTGTTAACTGAAGTTTCGGGCTCTTATCTTAAAGTTCACATGCGCGATGGCAACTACCATGGACATGTCAATGTAAAGGTATATGTTACTTATGTGCAGCTTGATAAATTATCGGCCAGCTCAGCAGGGAGCATCTTTTCAGAGACGGTGATCAAAGCCAACTCCCTTGAGGTTAGCTGTTCCAGTGCGGGTAACATAGAAGTTTCGGTTGATGCTCAAACGATGACTGTGAGCGCCAGCAGTGCAGGAGAGATGGAATTGAAAGGAAAAACAAAGTCACTTGCTGCTGATGCAAGCAGCGCAGGAGAAATAAATGCCTATGACCTTGAAGCTCAAAATGTGGAGGCGGAGGCGAGTAGTGGTGCTTCTATAAAAGTATTTGTGGTTGAAGGATTAGACGGACACGCGAGCAGTGGAGGTAGCGTTCGTTATCGCGGTAATCCCACTAAAGCGATCACTGACTCTAGCAGCGGAGGCTCAGTAAAAAAATCAAATTAAATAAAAACCCCGGCAACGGGGTTTTTTGTTTCTTTGAGGTAGCGGGAAGGAATGTAAATCGACTTAGAAGTTTTAATTCAAAATTTTCAATGTCCAAACTGAAACTTAAGAGAGTCCATCACATCGCCATCATTTGTAGTAATTACGAAGTGTCAAAGAAGTTTTATACTGAAGTGCTTGACTTAGATATTGTAAAAGAAACGTACCGTTTAGAAAGACAATCCTATAAACTAGATTTGAAAGTTGGCGATACCTATCAAATTGAATTATTCTCCTTCCCGGATCCTCCGAAGAGATCGTCTAATCCTGAAGCTACTGGATTGCGTCATCTTGCTTTTGAAGTAAAGGATATTGAAAATGCGGTGGAGCTTCTACTAAAAAAAGGAGTAAATGCAGAGCCAATACGGATTGATGATCTGACTGGAAAACGATTTACTTTTTTTGCAGATCCTGATGGATTGCCGTTGGAGTTGTATGAACAATAATGTAAGGCATTAACCAACGCTAGCCTTCTATTGAATTTATACAGCTGTGGGCAGTTGAGTTGGTTCATCGTTGTTTTGGATTACAGCATACAGGCGGTAGGTAACATTTCGGTTCAAAAATTCACACAATGCAAACGTGTACTTAACAAAAAAGTAAAAATGTGGATTGATTTTGACCTCAGTTTCGAATTTTCTGATAGATTTGGAAACAATTAAGATTTAAAATCAACCACTATGGCGCAACTACGATTTGAAGCTCTAAAGAAATTGAGCGACCGAACTAAGGTGCACGTTGCGGTTCCAACCACCAGCGTTTCCAAGCTTTATGGAGAGAACGTTTTCGGTTTGGAGCAGTTGCGTGCTTCACTGGCTCCTACTGTTTTTAAGAAGGTAAGTCAGGCAATCAAAAATCATGAAAAGATAGATGAGGTAACAGCCGATGCAGTTGCCTCCGCTGCAAAATCCTGGGCTTTGAGCAAAGGTGCCTCCCACTTTACACACTGGTTTCAACCGATGACTGGTGGTACTGCTGAAAAGCACGATTCTTTCTTTGATGCCCTTGCCGGTATCGAAAGATTCAAAGGCAGCGAGCTTGTTCAACAAGAGCCAGATGCTTCTTCTTTTCCAAGTGGCGGTATTCGTAGTACGTTTGAAGCGCGTGGTTATACAGCATGGGATCCAACATCCCCAATGTTTATATATGGCGTTACACTTTGTATCCCAACCATCTTTGTTTCCTACACAGGAGAGACGTTGGATACAAAAGCACCTTTGTTAAAGGCATTAAAAGCAGTTGATCAAGCCGCTACTCGTGTTTGTCAATTGTTCGATAAGGATATCCAACACGTAGTAGCATCTTTAGGAGCTGAACAGGAATACTTTGTTATAGACAAAGCTTTGTTCATGGCTCGCCCTGACTTAGTAATGGCCGGCCGTTCTGTTTTTGGACATGCGCCTGCTCGTGGACAGCAATTGGAAGATCATTATTTCGGAACCATTCCTCCGCGTGTTTATGATTTCATGAAAGATTTTGAAATCGAATCATGGAAGTTGGGCATTCCGGTAAGAACAAGACACAATGAAGTTGCTCCAAGCCAATTTGAAGTTGCTCCTTTATTTGAAGAAGTAAACGTAGCCAACGATCACAATCAATTGATGATGGATGTGATGGGCCGTGTTGCTGAAAAGCATGACTTGAAAATACTATTCCATGAGAAACCTTTTGCAGGATTGAATGGATCGGGTAAACATAATAACTGGTCGTTGATTACAGATACAGGTGTAAACTTGTTTGCACCCACCAGCAGTGCCCGTGATAACTTAATGTTCCTTACATTCTTCATTACTACTATCAAGGCGGTTCATGAGCATGGCGAACTTCTTCGCGCGAGCATCGCGACAGCGGCAAATGATTTTCGTCTTGGAGCGAACGAAGCACCTCCGGCAATCATGTCAACCTTCATCGGTTCTCAAATGACTGCAGTGTTGGATGAGTTGGAGAAAAAAGGGAATGTAAAAATCGAGAAAGGCGACAACATGTATATGAAGTTGGGTATCGATCAGATTCCGGAAATTATTTTGGATGCTACAGATCGTAACCGGACTTCACCCTTTGCCTTTACCGGAAATAAGTTTGAATTCCGTGCAGTAGGTAGCAGCGACAATTGCGGAACTGCGATGACAGCCTTGAACGTAGTCGTTGCCGATCAATTGGATAAATTCTACGAGGCTGTAACAAAAGAAATTGAAAAAGGTGAAGAGAAACGTTTGGCGATCGTTAGTGTACTTCGTAAGTACATTAAAGAATCGAAGGATGTTCGTTTTGAAGGTGATGGTTACTCAGAAGAGTGGGTAAAAGAAGCTGCGAAGCGCAAACTGGGTAACGTTAAGAATACTCCACGTGCTCTTGATGCTTACTTGACTAAGAAGTCTGCAGACTTGTTTGAGAAGCATGGTGTAATGTCGCACAAAGAGAATGAAGCTCGTGTAGAGATCAGACTTGAGTCATATATTAAGCATGTTCAAATAGAGTCACGCGTAATGGGCGACTTGGCAATGAACCACATTATACCAACGGCCATCGCTTATCAGACTAAATTAATTGACAACGCAAATGGCTTGAAAGGTCTTGGTGTGGATAACAAAGCAGTTGTTCAGACCATCAAAGAAATTTCAGGACATATTGATACAATCAAGAATAGCGCACGTGCCATGGTTGAAGAGCGCAAGCGAATCAACAAAATTGCGGACACACATAAGCGTGCTATTGAGTATTGCGATAATGTTAAAGAGAAATACTTTGACGTTCTACGCGATGCTGTAGATAAACTGGAATTGCTGGTGGACAATGAAGATTGGCCACTAGTAAAATACAGAGAGATGCTTTTCTTACGCTAGTGTATACCTACCTAAACCTAACCTAGTGTGTAAACCCCGGACTTGTTCGGGGTTTATTTTTTTTAATTGGGGTTTAAAGAACTTGATGTTTGATTCTTCTGATTGATTATGTGAAGAATCGCGTTACGTATCAATTCAGGATTTGACCACGGCACAAAATGATCCATATCTTCTTTGAAGACAAATTCAACCGGTGCATTCACCAGCATCTTTTTTGCAAAGTCAGCATTGGCAGCAGGTACTAATGAATCTTTTTTTCCCTGAATCACAATCACAGGACACGTAATGGTTGACCAAAGTGGAATCATTTCTTCTAACTCAGGTTTCATCTGATAGATTTCTTCATTGGAGGAGCGCAATGATCTCGGAAGAATCCAGCTTAAGAAAGGTGTTGCTAATGGTGCGCGAAACCAGGTTTCATTCGGCTCCAGTTCAGGATCTATGGATCCGGCAACGATAATTAATCCATCTACAAGTTCAGGATAATCCATTGCCATACGAGCGATGAGTGGCCCGCCTAATGAATGTCCAACCAAAATAACAGGTCGATTTTTTTTATACTCTTCCAATATGGGTTTTAGTGCTTCTGCTTGTTTTTGTAAAGATGGTTCAGCGTTACCAAAATTTGAATAACCAAAGCCGGGTCGATCAGCGGTGATGAGTAGTGTATTAGGGAGAAGCGCAGAGTCGGCAAGAAAATGAATGAAGGCACTTAATGACCCGGGCGAACCATGGACAAAAAGAATGAGTGGTTTAGATTCATCACCGGCCTTTACATAATGTATCGTGCGGAAACCAGTCTTATACTTATGTTGTGTTGCGTTGACTTTATTTTGAGCAAAGTATTCATCTACTTCTTTTGAACTCATGCGAAAGGTCATACATGAGTGAAGTGTAATCATAATGCATAGAAAGAATAAAATGATTGCCCAACGTATTCTCTTTCTACGCACAAGATTCATATACTATTGAATGTTGAGGAGCTTTTTGTATTGTTCGTTATTGTGAAGCATTTCTGTTGCTTTCTTTATGTCGTTGTCATACTTAAAGCCTGCCTCAATTGCTCCGCGCTCTAAATGATATCGGGATACAATTTCTTCTTCCAACAACATTTTAATCTCGTCTTTGTACAGTGTTAACTCGTTCTTTTTACTTTCAGTGATGCGTGTGTTGATTTGATCAAGTTGTGATTTCAGATCAGAAAAGTATTTTTCCTTTTTAGCTTCTTCTGTAAACTGTTGTAGCTCATACTCCATATAGGATTTATAACTGTAGTTTTTATCCTTCATCCAAGCGATGAACTGTTGATAATCATCATCAGACAATTGAAAGGATTTTGCATCGACTGGATCGGGTCGTTTAAGCGCATATTGTGTTGCATAATCAAACAAGAAACCTTTCTCAAATAGTACTTGTGTTAAAGCATGAGCTTCTAATGTTTCCACTTTGATATCCGGATCAATACCACCACCATCAAAAACCTGACGCCCATTAGAAGTTTTGAAAGCCTTCTTTAATGAATCAGGAATTGAACCAACACTTCCATCGTCTCTGCGATGACCATAATCAAGCACTTGAATACATCTGCCAGTAGGAGTGTAGTATTTGGCTGTTGTTACTTTTAGTTGTGAGTTGTAGGAAAGTTGCCTGCTAACCTGAACCAAACCTTTTCCGTATGATTTCTCACCGATGATCAGTCCGCGATCATAGTCTTGTAATGTACCAGCCACAATTTCTGATGCTGAAGCACTACCTCTGTTAATCAATACAGCAACTGGTATTTCAGTATCTACCGGACTGTTTAATGTTTCGTAGTTTAAATTGTTCTCCGGAATTTTTCCTTTTGTACTCACCACCATTTTTCCTTTTGGTAGGAAAATATTGGTGATGTTAACCGCTTCGATTAGTAAGCCTCCAGGATTTCCTCTTAGATCCAATATCACTGATTTAGCGCCTTGCTCTTTCAGAATTATGAGCGCGCTCTTTACTTCCTTCGCAGCATCGGGTGTGAAGTCAGAGAGTTGAATGAGAGCAACGTCTTTACCCACCATTCCGAAATAAGGAACGTTACTTACTTTTATTTTTTCTCTTTTAAAATCCAGTTTTAAGGGTTGACTTTCTCCAACACGCTTGATGGTTAAACTAACAGGTGTACCAACTTGTCCTTTCATCAACTGACTGGATTCTTCACGGGTAAGTTTGCTGAGCTCGATATTATCAATCTTGACAACTTCATCACCAATTTTTAATCCACCCTTTTGTGCACCGTAACCTTCCATGATCATGGTGACGATTGTTTTGTTTCCAATTTCTCGTGTTATCGCGCCAATGCCACCATATTGACCGGTGTTCATGGTTCTGAAATCTTCAACTTCGTCTTCGGGAATGTAATTAGTGTATGGATCAAGCGAGCCAAGCATGGCATCAATACCTGTACGAACTAATTTATTGGGATTGACTTCATCAACATAAAGTGCATTCACTTCTTTAAACAGTGTAGCAAAAATATCGAGGTTTTTGGCAATTTCGAAATAGCGTTCACTTGGCTTCGAAAATGAAAACAAAGTAAGAACAGTGATGATGGCGAATAAGCCGAATATTTTTTTATTCATAATTATTGAGCGGACATATCCAAAACGAAAACAAATGGACGATGTTTTGAGACTGCAATTTATCCTTTAAAATAGTATGCAGGCGGTTAATTTTCGGGTTGAATACTACATGTCTCTTAAAACCAAACAGAGTGATTAAAAATGTATTCTCTGTTGATTAAGGATTTATTTCCACGCATTTCTGAGGAAACGCAGCCAATTTCCATGCATTACGTTCTCGATATCTTCCTTTTTGTACCCTCGTTTTGCTAAAAGGTTAGGCAGGTTTTGAAGATCAGCAATAGTTTCAATATCAGCAGGAGATTGTTCTTTGCCAAATGCTCCATCTAAATCGGATCCAATTCCAATATGATGCGCATTCCCGGCAATCTGACAAATATGATCCATGTGATCAATTAGTTTCTCCAAAGTGCAGTTCATGCCCATTGGGGTAGAAACATTTTTAATCCAATTCGGAACCATCATCCAGGCATCCATCACACCACCAATAACGGCTCCGCGATTGATAAGCTCTTTTAATTGTTCATCACTGAATTGTCTGTTGTGATCAACCAACGCGCGAACATTATTGTGACTTGCCCAAACATGACCATGAAAAGCATCCATCGCTTCCCAAAAACTATCATCGCATAAATGAGTTGCATCTAAGATAATGTTCAAGCGTTCCATTTCTTTTAGCAGCGCCTTTCCATCCTGGCCAATTCCACCAGTGGCATTTGTTCCTTGTGCATATCGACCCGGTCCGTAATGCCCGGGACCAATAGCACGAAGACCATTTTGATAAGCCTTCTCTAAATATTTTATCGAAACAATTGAGTCGGCACCTTCAAGGCTGAGAATGTAACCAATTGCTTTTTTTTCTAATGGTGTGTTTGAGTTCCAATGTTGAAGGTGCGCTTCGAGTGTTTGTAAATTATTCACCTGAAACATTTCACCTTCATCTTCCATGGTGCGATACCATGCTAACTGACCTTGTGTTTGTGCCCAGGCTTGTTCAGGAGAATGCCAGCCTGGCAATGTATTTTCAATTGAAACGTAACGTGCTATTTGTGTTCCTACTACTAGGCCAATGTTTCCTTTCCGAAGCTCAGGTAAACTCACAACATTATTACCGCGATCCGGTTTGTCTGTCATTCCTTTTTCACGACTCCGAATTTCCTGAATGGGTCTGCGGATATCACGATTCCACTCCAGGGCATTCATACTTAGGTCTAAGTGCGCATCAACGACAAACATGATGATGAATTAAATTGAATGAAAATACATTAAAGTTTATACGGAAGAAATTGTGAAACTTCTCCTCCATAACGATGTACTTCGCGAATGATAGAGGAACTGATCCACGCAAGTTGAGGTGTAGTAATTAAGAAGACTGATTCCATCTCGTCATACAATTGTCGGTTCACTTGCGAGATGCTGTTTTCATATTCAAAGTCGGTGGTGTTGCGCAAGCCTCTTAGTAAAAACTTAGCGCCATTTTTTCGGGCAAATTCAGCAGTGAGTTCCGAGAAGGTAGTAACCGTAATGTTTGGATATTTTTCAAATGTTTTGTTGATGTATTCCACCATCAGAGCAATCTCAAAATAGCGATTACTCTTTGTACTGTTGTAACCAATGCCGATTATAATTTCATCGAACAGCTGAAGGCCGCGAAGAACGATGTCTTCATGTCCTTTTGTAAAAGGATCAAATGACCCTGGGAAAAGTGCAATGCGTTTTGTCATGGTGTTTTAAATGTCGGTAAATCAGAAAGAATTACCAATACCTGAGACAGGTAAGTAAGATAGTGGCAAAAAAATGAGGCTGATTAGTCGATTAAACTGATACTATAAAGATCAAAGAAATGATGCTCCTGCACTTCGTCAAAC
>JANODK010000124.1:0-14856 GCA_031412655.1 Chryseolinea sp. | reverse complement strand
ATTTTCGGTTTTGATTTTTATTGCGGGCCGAAACCCGGCTTGGTGTCATCCGATTTTGTTTAGAAGAATCGAAACGCACAAACAAAATAATCCCAACGTAAAAATCATTATTGTCGACCCACGCAAAACGCAAAGTTGTGCTTTAGCTGATTTGCATTTACAAATTACACCGGGCTCAGACATTTATGTTTACAATGCCATTGCCCGTGTGTTGATCGAAAATGGCGAAGTTGATTTTGATTTTATTACAAAACACACTGAAGAGTTTGAAAAGTATCGCGATTCTGTTTTTCAAGTTAGTGTTGAGGATGCAGCGTTGCAGTGTGATGTAACAGTAAGTGATATTCGCAAAGCCGCTTCTTACATCGCAGAGTCGAAAGGTTTTCTTTCGTTATGGGCGATGGGATTAAATCAAAGTGCCATTGGTGTGAAGAAAAACTTTGCACTGATTAGTCTTAATTTAATTACAGGTCATATTGGAAAACCAGGCTCTGGTCCGTTTTCATTAACAGGCCAGCCAAATGCAATGGGTGGGAGAGAGGTTGGTGGATTAGCTACCATGCTTGCAGCCCATCGTGTGTTAAGTAATGAACAACACCGAAAGGAAGTCGCAGACTTTTGGGGCGTTGATTCGATATCACCTAAACCCGGACTTACTGCAACACAAATGATTGACGCACTAGAGCGAGGTGATTTGAAAGCCGTATGGATTGTCTGTACAAATCCATTAGTAAGCTTACCCGACTCAAGACGTGCAGAAGCTGCGTTGAAGAAAGCACGCTTTGTTGTGGTTCAGGACATTTCAAGCAAGTCGGATACATTAAAGTTTGCTGACCTTATTCTTCCTGCTGCCGGACATTTTGAGAAGGAGGGAACGATGACCAACTCCGATCGAAGGATCAGTTATTTGGGTAAAGCCGTTAACGCACCCGGAGAAGCATTACCCGATGCAGAGATACTTTGCTTGTTTGCAAAAGCAATGGGCTTCAAAGGTTTTGATTTTGCATCATCAGCAGAAATCTATGCAGAGTATTGTGCGTTGACAAAAGGGACTAACATTGACATTAGTGGATTGTCGCATCAGCGACTAAAGAAAGAAGGAACATTTCAATGGCCAGTTCCACATGCCAATCATCCGGGTACACCTCGGTTGTTTCAAGACTATTCTTTTTACACACCATCACGCAAAGCGAAATTCTTTTCGTTAGAAAACCCAGAGAATCTTTCGGAGCCACTCACACAAGATTGGCCATTGATTTTAACCACTGGCCGTATTCGCGATCAGTGGCATACGATGACGAAGACGGGCAAAGTAAATAAGCTTCGTCAACATATTGATAAACCGTATTTAGAAATTCACCCGCACGATGCTTTGGTGCGCAACATCAAAGAAGGAGATGTAGTGGTGATTGAAAATGCGCGTGGTACCGTTCGTGTTTGCGCCAAGGTTACCGATGAGATTAAGAAAGGAGTTGTCTTCTTGCCAATGCATTGGGGAAAAATTCTCGCGAATGATCATGCACGAGCAAATAACTTAACGAGCAACATTGTCGATCCGATTTCCAAAGAACCTGATTTTAAATTTTCGGCTGTTGAGGTTGTTAAATTTGAGAAGCCTGTTGAGAAAGTAATCATTGCAGGCGCGGGTGCTGCAGCTTACCGTTTCATTTGCTCCTATCGTTCGTTGAATGTAGATGACGAGATACAGGTTTTTTCAAAAGAGAAATATCCATTCTACAACCGGGTACTACTGCCAGAATATGTAAACGCTTCTTTGACATGGGAACGGTTACAGAAATTTCAAGCAGGTGAATTTGAAGCATTAAATATTAGTTTAAATGTAGAGACGGAAATAGTAGAAGTAAATCGAAGCGAAAAATATGTAGTGGATAAGAGTGGCAAAAGACATTCGTATGATAAACTTATTCTGGCAACAGGCACACGTGCATTCTTACCAAAAGATGCTCCCGTTAATTTGCCTGGAATCTTTACGATGCGCACACGCCATGATGCCGATACCTTAAAGAACTTTCTAAATCCCGGTGGAAATGTATTGATCATTGGAGGTGGCTTACTCGGACTTGAACTTGCCGCTTCATTAAATGAAATCAATGTAAACGTTTCAATTCTTCAACTCGGTAGTCGATTGATGGAACGGCAGATTGATAACTTAGGTGGTGAGCTATTACTCGATTTTATTGAGGAGAAGAACATCACGGTCTACATGAACGATCAGGTTCAGGTTGTAGAGCCGTCTAAAAAACAAGGTAGGCTTTCTGCAAAATTGCGCAGCGGAAAAATATTAGAGGCCGATGCAATTGTTTATGCAGTTGGTACACGACCCAATATTGAGTTTGCCCAGGAGAGTGGATTGGAATCATCTCGCGGAATTGTGGTGAATGATTACATGCAGACCAGCGATCCAGATGTTTTTGCCATTGGTGAAATTGCCGAACATGATGGAAAGATGTTGGGCATCACCGCTGCTGCTGAAAAGCAAGCGGATGTATTGGCGCGCTTTATTCATGGTGATCTTCAGAGTTTGTATGATGGTGCTGTTCCGATGAACATCCTAAAACTTTCTGGACTCGATCTCTGCTCTATAGGTATTGCTGAAATTCCAGTGAACAGTGTTGGTTATGACGAAATCTTATTTATCGATAAGGCGATGCGGTATTACAAGAAGTGTATTATCAAAGACGACCGATTAGTAGGAGCGATTTTGATTGGCGATAAAAGTGAGTTTGCAGAATTCAAATCGTTGATCGAAAATAAAATTGAATTATCGGAAAGACGGATGCAGCTTCTTCGCTCTGGTAAAAAAGCAGAACCGGTTATTGGCAAACTGGTATGTTCGTGCAACCAGGTAGGTGAAGGTAATTTGCAGCAGTTGATTGAAGGTGGATGCAATTCTTTAAAGGAGCTTTGTCAAACTTCTGGAGCAGGTCTTGGTTGTGGAAGCTGTAAGCCTGAGATTCAGCAAATGCTGAAGCAGCTGGTGAGCAGTTAATTGTTAATGGTTAATAGTTAATGGTATGGCGATGATAAAATAGTTTAATTTCGGATAATATTGAGAGGGAATATTTTGAATGGAAAACACAATTAACAGGTAACGATTAACCGGTAACAGAACGTGGAGAAGAAAAAGAAAAGTGATCTGATACGGGCATTTGTGAAAGGAGGATTTCTTTCTCCGGCTGATTTGCTGAAGATCATGGAGCTTTCTAAAAGTCTGGGTAATAAGTACGTGCTGTTTGGATCACGACAGGATATTATGTTTCCGTCTAACGATGCAAAGGAAGCAAAGCTGGAAAGCGCTTTTCGTTCGATCAACATCGATTATGAATTGGGTAGTGATCAATCCGTCTATCAAAATATTGTTAGCTCGTATGCTGTTGTCAATGTAGTAGACACAACCAATTGGTTGAAAGAAGATTCGTATAACGTAGTGATTGATAGTTTTGAGTATAAACCCAAAATTAAAATCAACATTGTCGATCCGGTACAAAGTCTTGTTCCATTATTTACGGGTGAACTAAACTTCATTGCTTCTAAAGAGGAAAACTATTGGTATCTCTACATTCGCGATCCCCGAAAGGGAAATGTAGTAGAATGCTGGCCTCGACTGATTTTCGGACAGGATATTTCAAAGATATCGAGAGAGCTTGAAGATATATTTTTAAAATACCTTCCCTTCACCACGGAAGAACTCTACATGGTGTTGAAGAACAACAATGTTCGCATCAACTATAAACCCATTGCCGAGAAATTAAAATTTCCCGAAACAACCTTTCCCTATTACGAAGGACTTAACGCTATGCTGAACAATCAGTATTGGCTCGGATTATACTGGAGAAATAATCAATATGACATTGATTTCTTGAGTGCAGCTTGTCGCTTGTGCCAGGAAACGAATATTGGTAAGATCAACATCATTCCTTGGAAAGCTTTTATCATAAAAGGTATTAAAGCTACTGATCGGCTTCGCTGGGAAAAGTTGATGGGTAAATTTGGTATCAACGAACGTCACTCTTCACTTGAGTTGAACTGGCACTTACCTGTGATCAATCCTGAGGCATTAGAGTTGAAGCGTTTCCTCGTTCGCGAATTGGATCAACAAGATATCAGTACACATGGTCTTACCTTTACGATTAAGACGAACCGTGAAATGTTTTTATTCACGGCCATTGTGATCGAAAAAAATCTTCAAGCCGGACCAACCCCTGGAGATCATTACACGATTCTGTACGCAAAGAATTTCAATCCAAATAATATTATCTACCTGACGTATGCGCGGGGTGTGAAGAAGGAAATGATTCCAACATTGTTGATTGAGTTAAGTAAGTTGTATTTCCGGCAACTCAATCCTGAAAAAGAATTGGTTGATGAAGTGAAAGTTGAATCTCATCACACCGGAAAAGTCACCATTTATCAGTGTAGCAATTGCCTTACGATTTATGATCAGCAATACGGTGATTCACTTTCAAACATTCCAGCCGGAACATCTTTTGAAAAATTACCAGACACATACCAATGCCATGTGTGTGATAGTCCGAAGAAGTATTTTGTGGCTGTGGGGAATCCGTTAGCGGTTAATAGTTAAAAGTTAATGGTAATGTACTTACACTGTAAGTGTGTTGCAACCAACAAACCACAATATCCACTTGCTCTGTATTTCCGATTAACCATTAACGAATAACTATTAACCTTTCACAAGCACTTGCAGTGTTGATCGGGAAGATTGCTCCAATAAAACACCCTTCATCTTGCGATACGTTTCAAAAGTGGCTTCGTCATAATTCTTTATCGTAATCAAGGTAAGTCCGGTGTTGTAGTACACTTCAAAATTTTGTTGAAGTTTATCAATCAACTTAATCACCTTGATTTCACGGAAATCAATGCAAAAAGAAAAAGTAATCGCAGAGTTCTGCATGACATTGATTCGGATGTCAAGATCCGAAATGGTTTGGAAGATGGCACTTAATTGTTGTTCTGAAATAAAAGTGTAATCCGTAACCTTACACGAGATAAGGCATTGATTGACTTTGTATACAATCAATGGAGGTAAATTCTCAACAACGCATTCATGAATTCTTGTTCCTGGAAGTGATGGATTAACAAAGTTTTTTACCAATAAGGTAATGCCTTTGTTAGCTAAAGGTTTTATTGTTTTTGGATGAATTACATTGGCACCATAGTACGTCATCTCGGCAGCTTCTTTGAAAGGCAATTCATCAAACACAATAGCAGAAGGTATGCGCTTTGGATCAGCGCTCATTACACCCGGCACATCTTTCCAAATCGTTACTGATTCCGCCTGAAGAGACGAACCAAAGATTGCTGCGGTAAAATCAGAACCTTCACGTCCGAGTGTTGTAGTTAGGCCATCAGTGGTACTTCCAATAAATCCTTGCGTGATAACGATGTTAGTATTAATTAAAGAACGAATGTTCTGAATATTGGCTGAGGTAATAGCCCAGTCAACTTTGCCTTCGCGAAAACTAGAGTCAGTGTGAATACAGTTACGAGCATCAAGCAAATAGCTCGTTGCTTTTTGAGAAAGAAGAAAGTGATGCAGAATAAGAGAAGAAATCAATTCGCCTTTTGAAACGACTTGATCATAAATCTGATCAAAATCGGCTTCAAAATTCAGTTCTTGTTCCAGTTCAGTAAAGATTTTCTCTATATCCGCATGAACTGAAGCCGGTTGAACAAACAAATTATTGAGAACAACTTCATGTGCTTTCTTTAATGCCGCTAATTCAGTTTGATAATTTTTCTTCGCGTGGCCCAGCTCGACTAATTTTTCCAGAGCATCTGTGGTTTTGCCCATGGCCGACACCACGACTAGGAGGTTGTTTGATGCGTTCGATTGAATAATGGATGCTACGTTCCGGATGCCCTCTGCGCTTTTCAGGGAAGCGCCACCAAATTTAAAAACCTTCATTTTTATTGAAATCAATCGTTTGCAATATAACTTTACACCAAAATCACCTATACAAAGATCAATGAATAAAGCCAACGCAACAAGCATCGAATCATCACGAATAGCACAATCTATAGGTCTTGCGCTCGATCGGTTTATCAAAAACAACCAGAATCAATTTCAGTTTGCCAGCGGGGAGTTATCGCAACTACTCCGCGACATTGCCCTGGCTTCTAAAGTGGTGAACCGCGAAGTGAACAAAGCCGGACTGATTGATATTATGGGCGCAGTAGGAACACAAAATTCTACAGGCGAAGATCAACAGAAGTTAGATGTATTAGCCAACATTCGCTTTACTCGCGCGCTTGCGAAAGGTGGTGAAGTTTGTGCTTTGGTATCCGAAGAATCTGAAACGTATGTTGATTTAAACAACGAAGGTAAATATGTAATTGCCATCGATCCGCTTGATGGGTCATCGAACATTGATGTAAACGTTTCGATTGGAACCATCTTCTCTATTTATAGAAGGAAGAGTCCGGCAGGAACACCCATTCAGGAAATTGATATTCTTCAGAAAGGTTCGGAGCAAGTGGCGGCAGGATATGTATTGTATGGATCATCAACCATGTTGGTGTATACTACTGGTCATGGCGTGAATGGATTTACCTACGAGTCCACGTTGGGTGAATATTTTCTCTCCCATCCCAACATGAAAATTCCCGAAGACGGAAAAATATATTCCATCAACGAAGGTTCAGCCAATTCATTCAGTGAACCAGTGAAGCAATACATTCAACACTGTAAAGACAAAAGTTATACTGCACGTTATATTGGTTCGCTTGTAGCAGATTTCCATCGCAATATGCTGAAAGGAGGAATTTACATTTACCCCGCCACAGCAAAAGATGTAAATGGAAAACTCAGACTCATGTATGAGTGTAATGCATTAGCGTTTGTTGCTGAACAGGCAGGCGGATTAGCATCAAACGGTGCCGGAAGAATTTTAGATATCGAACCGCAAGAGCTTCATCAACGCACACCGTTTTATGTTGGCTCAAAGAATATGGTGGAGAGAGCTGTTGGGAGTTAAAGGGTATACTGCTTCATACTTATATTAGAACTCAGATTACCTATTAGCCGATAAACTTCCTGATATAGGCACATCTGCATATTTAATCTCCCGAAAAGCGTTGTCGATGATGATTAACATAAGCGTTGATGCCTGCTCATCATAGGGACTATAGTTTACAAACCAGGTGTCTTTATGCAGGCTTATTGCTACTTTTTGTGGTATGGATACCGTTGCTTCTTTGGCCATTACCTGTACTTGCTTTAGGGTAAATCCCGGTTTGTGAACACTATAGGTAATGGTAGCACGATTCTGCAGCTTCACTACTTTCGGTTTTCGCATATAATCGGTTATTGCTGCCGTATACGCATTGGGTAATTTCAATGCTTTGGCCCTTTGTTTATAATACGCTTTTTTTCCAGCATCGTGCATAATCGTCTGGGCCCAATTAGCTGCTTCCCGAAACGTTACACGGGTATTGCGTTGTGCAATACTTTCTTTTTATTGTGTTTACGGGCTGGGGCACTCACAAAGGTTTTGCCGCGCATGGTTCTGAATATCAGTGAGCCACCAAATTTTCCGCGGATGCCTTCAATCAGTACATTGTTTGTTATTGTTGCCATAACGATTTATTTTTATTGCAAAGTAACGGCCTCCTGCTTCACGCGATGTTAGAATTAGGACGAGATGAAGGCATTTTTCTTTGACCCATAGACAAAGTTTCGATGAACGGTAGGTACGCTTCGATAATGGTTCAGTATGGGTTCTGTTTAAGTTCGCCTTCCCGTTGATCTTTCTCCACTCTCTATCCGCTCTTTCTCCACTCTCCATCCTGATCATGTTTTAGTAAGGTTCGGACAAGGCTTAGTCAACCGTCAGTAGACCATCAGATTGTATTAGAAAAAACAAGGCATTTAGGGATGGGTCATTGAGTTTATAAGTCAGATACACAGAATCCGAAACATTTACCAAAAGTGAAGAAGATATTACTGTTATCATTTAGGTTGGCAGAAAACGTTAGCGACTTGCTGACTCTTTATTTTTTTTAATTATGGTTGATGCAAGGAAAATCTTTAAATTAAATGGTCTAATATGGATTTGATCAAAAAATTAAATATCATTGTGCCACTAGACAGTTAGACAATATCAGCCGTTGAGTTGGGGAAATTATCGTGAGAGATTCTAAGCGACATTTTTGTTTTTCTGTATTCTTTTTTTTAAACCTAATATCATTTGCTATGAAAAAAAACTCAATTCTTGCGGTCATGTTTATGGCCTATGCCATTCCCGGTTTAGCTCAACAGTGGACTACCAGTGGTACTAATATTTATAATAGTAATACAGGCAACGTTGGAATAGGAACAACAACAGCACCTACTGAAAAATTACTTATCAATGGTAATATAAACTTCCTGGGCACAGGAAGAAAAATATTTCTGGGGGGAGGAGTTGCAGGAAGTTCGTTTGGTATTGCCTTTAGTCCTACGTATCCAAACTATGGAATTTTTTATACAGAAGGAACTCCAGATTATGTATCTATTTCTCCAAACGGACTAGGAACTACAGGAGTAGTGAATATTTTTGGTGATAATCGTGTGGGTATTGGTAAAAGTAATCCATCAGCAGCGTACATGTTGGACGTTAATGGCCCAATAAACGCCACGGCACTTTATGTTAATGGTGCACCGTTCTCTGGTGGTTCTTCTCAATGGGCAACTTCAGGAACAAATATCAATTATACTGCCGCTGGCATAGTAAGCATTGGAACAGCCACTGCCCCTGCCGGCTATAAACTCGCTGTTGGGGGTAAGATTGTAGCAGAAGAAATTGTAGTAAAACTGCAAGCCAACTGGCCTGATTATGTTTTTGAATCTACCTACAAACTTCCCTCTTTATCTGAATTAGAAAGATTCATCATTGCCAATAAACACTTGCCTGATGTGCCTAGTGCGCAAGAGGTTAAAGAAAATGGATTGAGTGTTGGAGAGATGAATACCATATTGTTAAAGAAAGTGGAAGAGTTGACTTTGCATGTAATTGCGTTGAAAAAGGAAGTTGATTTACTAAAAAAGTCAAATGATTAATATGAAATCCGTTCTACCAATATTAATTCTTCTTTTTTTTTCGAATGATATCTTTGCGCAGCTTGATAGACCTGTTGTTCCTCCTTCGCCAAATGCCTCTGCTTTAATTAGGCAAGCTAATATTGAGGTTGGTCATTATACGGGCGTTCCAAATATCTCAATTCCTTTTGGGAGCGTACCCGGGAAAGATATATCTGTTCCTATTTCAATAGACTACCATGCATCGGGAATTAAGGTTCAAGATGTTGCAAGTTCTGTTGGCCTTGGCTGGAATCTTAATGCAGGAGGCGCAATTACGCGAGTGGTTCAGGGAATTCCCGATGGAATAAAGAGTAATTGTGCAAGTGGTACTGCAGGCTATTTTTATAATATCTCCGAGTTATGTGATGGAGAGCGTGATCTTTTCTATTTCTCAATTATGGGGAGAAGCGGAAAAATGTTTTTAGATGATGCGGGCTATGTGCAAACGATGCCCTATCAAGACATCCGTATTGTTCCAGGTGTTGGTCCAAATAGTGTTGGCTATTGGAGTATAACAGATGAGAATGGTTATCAATATATTTTTGGAGAAACATCAGCAGAGCAGGAACAAATTACTTATGCTACAGGAAGTACAACATACACAGATAAGTACACCTTTATCTCAACTTGGTATCTAAGCAGAATCGTCTCTCCAAAAGGAGTTCAAGTCGCTACTTTCAACTATTCAACCGGGAGCGATTTCGAATACTTAATGTATCACGATCAAGCAATCAAAGATCCCAATTCACTATCATTTCCTGTAAAAACCGTCAATACCAAGATAAAGGTAAAAGCAGCAAAGTATATTAATACGATTACTACAACTACAGCTTCAGTGCAATTCAGTTATTTATATAGCAGAACAGATTTAGTGAACAGTTGGCAACTAAGTAGCTTGAGCTTTAAAGATCAGGACGGCATTATTAAGAAGAAATACCATTTAATCCAAGACTATTTTTTAGGAGAATTCAATAGTGTATCGAATGGCCGATTGAGATTGGCCTCGATAAAAGAAGGTGTCCAGGATCCGATAGCGTTATATTCATTCTTATATAAAGAGATTATTGGTGGTAGTTATGTTATGAATCCAAATAGAGGTAATCCTAAATTTGATCACTTTGGTTATTATAACACCAGTAGTAATAGTTCTTATGTGGACAACAGAATTCCTATAGAATCAGGTATGTCAGCAGGTGCATCTAAAACGCCTAATTGGGCCGATGCACTTGTCTTTAGTTTAACGGAGATTAACAATAATTCTGGAGGACGTACAGTTTTTGAAAGTGAGGGTTCATTGGGGAGAGGACTACGCATCAAATCAGTTACTAACTATGATGGAACAAAGCTGGTAGCAAAATCGACATTTACTTATTCGGGAGCGCAAGGTTATAGTACTCCCGTTTATTCCTATACAGGATATGATGGAAATATAGTATGGACGTCATCTTCATTTAAAGATTTGTATGATTTAAGCGGAACAAATGTTGGCTACTCCTCTGTAACGGAAACTTTTTTGGATGGATCTAAAATAATCCGGGATTTTACGAATTACACGGATTATGCAGATACTCCTCCAGTTGTTGGCAAATACCTTGCTGACCCCCCTGCAAACCCTCCGGTTTTTCAGAGTACATCTCCAGTAAACGGTGTGCCGTTCGCATTGAGCACCTCACGGTTTTGGATGCGTGGCTTGCCAAAATCAATTAGAGTCTATGACTCCAATACTAATCCACTTACAAAAACTGAAATAACATATTTAGAAGGAGCAGCGGTATCAACTGTGTCTAACACTGCTGTGCACAATTATCAGCAGACAGGGGGGCAGAACCCAAAGATCACTTATATATCTGGTGTGTACAATTTCACCTCAAAGCCAGTTAATGTAGATCAGGTGAAATCATATACATATGATCAAGCCGATTATTTCACAAATGTTTTATCAACAACAACTTATGCCTATCACTCTAAGCACAAAACATTTCCGGTGTCAGTGATAAGGCAACAGACCGGTGCTAACGTGGAAGAAAAAATAACATACCGTTATCCAACAGATGTTACAGGTACGGGATCACAACCAACCACACCACAACCTTTGGCAGATGGTATTTGGTATATGGTAAACAGAAATGTTATTAGTCCGATTGAGGAGTTGTTATGGTACATGGAGACTGGTTCAACCTATAAGATCGTTGGCGGTAAATTAACTGCATATCGAAAAAATACCATCTCATCAAGACCCCTTCTAAATTCTACATATTCATTATCAATACAAGACCCCCTCACTGCATTAACGGATCCAATTACTGGTCTAAATTCAGAGGCAAAATTAACAAGTAATGGTACTGTTTTTACCTATGATAGCAGGTATCGACTGATGGAGACTTTTATGTATGATGAGGCTACAAGCAATGTTACTTCGGTTCAGAGCAGTGACGGACTTACCAACAATTTTGAATGGGGGGTTAATAATAGTTTAGTCACAGCATCTATTGCCAGTACAGGAATAAACCAAATGCGCTCCGAATACACTTATAATTCAGTTTTGGGCATGGTAACATCTAAGGATCCAAACAACCTTTATTCAAAGTATGAGTATGATATGTATGGAAGAATAAAAATTCTAAAGGACAATGATGACAATATTCTTCAGCGTTATAGATACCATTCAGCGAATGAAACAGAATTTAATGTAGACTTCACCCTGCCAACTGGTGCACTTAGGAATCAATCATTATCCTTTACAGTTTATCAATATGAATCACTAGGAAGTGCTGCATACGTATGGAATTTTGGTGACGGCACAACAGCCAATTCAAATCAAGGCAATCATGTAATTAATCATACTTATACTTCTGCGGGTACTTACACAGTGACGCTGACAAAGACAAATCCTGAGTATGGAACAATTAGCACCTCCAAACAACTTACAGTTAACTAATTAAGGCCATGATCCGAATGAGAATATTTTTAATAACCCTTCTTTTAATTAATTTTTTTGCAGCTTCTGCACAAACTACGGAGACGGTCTATTCTGGTACAAAGGATAAATATGATAACAAATCATATCTCATAATTAAATCGCTTACCCTTAAACCAGGCTTTCAGGTAAGTGCGTTGTCCGATGGAGGTTTTTATGCAAGGCCCCAACCGATGGGTGCTGACAACGTACCTCCTAGTCTGGATAAAAACTTTGTTAGAACAGAGACTATTTTAGTAGGTGGAGTTGTTGAAGAAAACAACATTCCATACTTAAAGAATAATGAGAAAACTACTTCATTTAATTATATAGATGGGGTTGGCCGGTCGCTTCAATATATAAGCGTAAAGAGTAGCCCTGCGTTAGTGGCTAAAGATGTTATCCGGTTCTCTTCTTTTGATACGGACAGTTGGCAAACAAAGACTTACTTACCTTATACATCTTCTTCAAATACGAATGGAGCCTATCAGTCATCTCCTTTAACTGATCAACAGCAATTTTACACATCAACACCAAAAGTAGCTGTAGATTCCCGAGCCTTTTCTGAAAGTGTCATAGAGAAATCACCATTGGGTCGAATAAAAAGTTCTTTTGGTCCCGGCATACTTTGGAACAATGGTACAGTTTCAAAAAATGTAACTGGTACAACGCAATTTTTACTTTCTGGAAATCCATCAGACCTAACAAGTAAAATCAGAGTTTGGGTTTTAAATGCTTCTAATCTTCCTACAACAACATTGAATTATTATGTTGGATCGCTTTCCATGAACGTTGTTACTGCTGAAGACGGTAACGTGGTTAAAAGCTACACCGATATGCGTGGTCAGAAAGTAATGGTGGAGTCAAATGGATTGCAGACTTATTATGTATATGACTTGATGGGGAGATTAAGATACGTCTTACCACCAGAATTGAACAAAACTTTTACACCAGACATCACGACTGTTACCATCGATCAAACCACTCTTAATCGATGGACCTTTCAGTATAATTATGATGAAAGACGAAGACTTGCAAATGAAAAAGGACCAGGTATCGATAATGATTGGATCTATTATGTATATGACCAATGGGATAGATTGGTTTTAAAGCAAGATGGTGCACAGCGTGTGAAAAGTCCTCAGGAGTGGAGTTTTATAAAATACGATGACTACAATCGTGCCATTGTAACCGGCATTATAAAAAGTAATTTAAGTTACGCTTCAATGATATTGGCTGTGAGTGGAAGCCGCTACGAAGTTGAAGATGCAAGTCAACTAGGCTATACACTTACCAACACATTTCCTTCTACTTCGAACTCTAATATTTTATCCATAGAGCCAACGGCTGCTAGTTACTTCGATGATTATAGCTTTTTGAATATAAATGGATGGTCAGAAAATAATACATTATATAATCCTGATCCTGGATTGACGTATATGACTTCCGTGAAAGGTCAGGCCACTGGTTCTCAAATTAAAATACTAGGACAAAATAACTGGCTCAGTGCTGTAAGTTACTACGATAAAAATTACAGACCAGTTCAAACCATTAAAGAAAATCATTTATCATCCACGCCAGATCGGATCACCAACGTTTACAATTTTGTTGGATGGGTTATGCAAACCAGTAGAAAGCATTATGATCCCTTCGCTACTTCCACAAAAACGATCGTTGAAGACTATGAGTATGACCATAGAGGAAGATTGATAAAGACCTTTCATCAGATCGACAGCAACCCAAGAGTGCTACTTGCTGCATACAATTACAACGAGCTTGGTCAGTTGGTTGAAACCAACCTCCATTCAACTGATAACGGCCTAACATCTTTACAATCTGTTGACTATCGGTACAACATACGTGGCTGGCTGACGTCTATTAACAATTCGCAATTAAGCAGTGACGGGACTACCAACGATGACACCAACGATTTGTTTGGTCTTAACCTTGTCTATAATGATCAAACATTAAACATCAACGGAACAAACTCACAACCATTGTATGATGGTCGCATAACTGCTGCCCAATGGAAAACAGATAATAAAAAGCAAACACCGAAAGAAAGAGCCTATGCCTATCATTATGATGCAAAGCAACGCTTTGAGAAGGCAAGGTTTGCTGCTAAAACCGGAAGTGCATGGACAGACGAAGCAGGTTTTTACAATACGGAAAACCTTCAATACGATGACAATGGAAATATTCTGAAACTTAAACGATACGGAAAGTCGAATAATGCTGCAGTTGTTATTGATGATCTTACCTATGGAGGCTATGCAACCACGGGAAATCAACTTACTACAGTTGAAGAGGGGCTAGGTAGCAACTTTGGTTATCCAAATGCAACCACTGGAGTAAGTCCTGAAATGCAATATGATAAAAACGGAAATCTAACGTCAGATTTGAATGCACAGATCACTTCGGTTACTTATAACTATTTGAATCTGCCCGATAAAATCACGATCGATTTACCCGGCACTACAAACGACTATTTTGTTGAGTACACCTATGATGCCACTGGCTATGTGCTTAAGAAGGTACTTAAAAAAGGAACGGCAACAATCCGTACCGTTGATTATGTACGCGGTATTCAGTACTACAATCAACAACTTTCAATCATTTTTACTAAAAGAGGAAGAGCAACAAAGTTTAGGAATACGTTTGAGTACGAATATTTTCTTTCCGATCATCTCAGCAACACAAGGGTAGTTTTTGGTAACCTTCACGATACGGATGTGTATAAGGCCACTATGGAGCCAGCATCATATACAGAGGAATCACAGCAATTCAAGAATGTACCTGC
>JANODK010000123.1:0-17387 GCA_031412655.1 Chryseolinea sp. | reverse complement strand
ATGATCGAATTCTGGCAAGGAAGACCAAGCCGTTTACACGACCGAATTCAGTTTGTTAAGGTTGAAGGTGAATGGAAAATACAACGACTTGCCCCGTAGATTGGGGGATGCTTGTGAAGTTGGAAGTTAATGTTTAATAGTTAATCGTGTTTCCGGACTGAATCAAAGAGTGATTTAAGATTGGGGATTATTGACTAGTGATTTGTAACAGACATCTACCATTAACTTTTAACCATTAACGATTAACTTTTACATTAAGTCGAAGAGTGATTTGATACCTGGATATCTACGAACCGTAAATCCTTCACCATATTTCTTTCCAATAGCATGACCAAACTCAATGCCTCTGGATTCAATCATGTTTAGAAATGCAGGACTTGATATGTACGTTTCAGGTTCGTTGCTTTTGGGATCATGGAACTGAGTTTTGAAAGCTCGTATCGCTTTCATTTTTGTATCCCAATGATCAGATACATCAACTACGAAGTCGGGTTCGGTGAGAATACTTTGAATGTAATGATATACTACTTTCGGTCTCCACGCTTCTTGCACATTTCCTTTTTCATCTCGAGTTTCTATCTTGATTAGTCCTGAAAGAAAGCAAGCATCATGGGCAAGCGATGCACCTTTTCCATGATCGATGTGACGATCGTATACGGCATTCGCTAATACAATTTCAGGTTTGTACTTTCGGATGGCTCTGATTACAGTAAGTTGAGTCTCTGGATCATTTTGAAAAAATCCATCGCGTAATTCTAGATTCTCTCGTGCCGAAACACCCAATATTTTAGATGATTCATGAGCTTCCTGATGACGCGTTTCAGGCGTTCCTCGCGTACCTAATTCTCCTCTTGTAAAATCAACAATACCCACCTTTCTACCTTCAGAAATATGCTTCGCGATTGTTCCACCACAACCAAGCTCAGCATCGTCTGGATGAGCAGCCAGGACCAGGATATCAAGTTTCATGATGTAAATTAATGAACCGCTTCCATTTCTTTGGCTACCAGAAATTTCTCTGCATCCAGAGCTCCCATACAACCCGTACCAGCAGCGGTAACGGCCTGTCTGTAAACACGATCGGCAGCATCACCAACAGCAAACACACCTGGTATGTTCGTCTTTGTTGTGCCTGGAATTACTTTGATGTAACCGGTTTCATCCATTTCGATATACTTATTAAATACATCAGTATTAGGCTTATGCCCGATGGCCAGGAAGAATCCCTGAATGCCTAATTCTTTCTTCTCACCGGTTTTGGAGTTAACGATGCGAACACCATTTACACCTTCATCATTGCCTAAGACTTCATCCGTTTCAGAGTTCCAATGGATCTCTATGTTGGGTGTATTCAACACGCGTTGTTGCATGATTTTAGAAGCACGCATTTCATCCCGTCTTACTATGAGATGAACTTTTGTGCAGAGGTTGGCAAGGTAGGTAGATTCTTCAGCCGCAGAATCGCCAGCACCGACTACTGCTACTTCCTTTCCGCGATAAAAATATCCATCACAAACAGCGCAGGCGGAAACACCTTTGTTCCAATAGGTTTGTTCGGATGGGATGCCTAGGTATTTTGCAGTTGCTCCTGTCGCAATGATTACTGTGCCGGCAACGACTTCATCCTTCTCATCTACTGTTACCTTTAACGGATAGGTAGAAAAGTCAACAGCCGTCACTAATCCATAACTGATTTTTGTTCCAAAACGCTCAGCTTGTTTTTGCAAGTCCATCATCATCTGCGGACCATTTATACCATCCGGATAACCCGGAAAGTTTTCTACATCATTGGTGGTGGTGAGCTGACCGCCAGGCTGACCGCCAGTATAAAGGATGGGTTTAAGACCTGCACGAGCGGCATAAATGGCAGCTGTATATCCGGCCGGGCCAGATCCGATAATGAGTACTTTTGCTTCTTCTTTTGACATGTTTTCGAATTTGGTATCAGAACAAAATAAAAGGTCTCGTAATTCGAGACCTTCCAAATATTTTCAAAAAACTTATTTACTAACTTAAGTAAAGGTGTAAAGTAATGGATACTTTACGAACTCAGTTGGTCTTTTATATCCACTATTCTGCCGTAGTCGTTTTCGGTATCAATACCTTTCTTGAAAGGCGGAATTTACCGGTCTTTTTATCGACTTCTACCAGCTTCACCTGAACTTCTTCACCTACTTCAAGTACACCGTCCATTTTCTCCAGACGTTCCCACTTAATTTCAGAGATATGTAACAAGCCATCTTTACCAGGCATAAATTCAACAAAAGCACCGAATGGCATGATGGATTTTACCTTACCGGTATAAACCTCACCAACTTCCGGTATCGCTACAATGCCTCTAATTCTTCTCAAGGCAGCATCCATAACTTCTTTGCTTGCTGCGAATACATTGACAACACCTTTGCCATTGATCTCTTCAATAACTACAGTTGCACCAGTTGTATTCTGAATATCCTGAACCACTTTACCTCCAGGGCCGATGATGGCACCGATCATTTCTTTCTCGATAACAACCGTCTCAGCACGTGGAGTCTGAGGCTTCAGTTCAGCACGCGGAACCGAAATGGTTTTCTTCATTTCATTCAAGATATGAAGTCTTCCTTCCTTCGCTTGAAGAAGTGCTTCGCGCATTACTTCATAGGTAAGTCCGTCAACTTTTAAATCCATCTGACAAGCCGTAATACCTTGCTCAGTTCCGGTCACTTTAAAGTCCATGTCACCTAAGTGATCTTCATCACCAAGGATATCAGAAAGGATCGCATACTTACCGGTTTTACTATCGGAAATCATACCCATTGCAATTCCGGAGACAGAAGCTTTTACGGGCACACCTGCATCCATCAATGCTAATGAACCAGCACAAACTGTTGCCATAGATGATGAACCATTCGATTCTAAAATATCAGATACTACACGAATGGTATATGGATTCTTCTCAGCAGGAGGGAGCATTTGCTTCAATGCGCGGAATGCTAAATTTCCGTGACCTACTTCTCTTCTTCCTGGTCCGCGGTTTGGTTTTACTTCACCAGTAGAGAAACCTGGAAAGTTATAATGCAAGATGAATTTGCTTGATCCTTCGATCATCGCGCCATCAATCATCTGCTCATCGAGCTTAGTACCTAATGTAACAGTGGTTAATGATTGTGTTTCACCACGGGTAAAAACAGCTGATCCGTGTGGTGAAGGAAGATAATCCACTTCACTCCATATCTGTCTGATTTCCCGTGTTTTACGACCATCTAGGCGAAGCCCTTCATTTAATACAAGATCGCGTGCTGCTTTCTTCTGAACTTCTTTAAAATAGCGTTTCGCCAGGTCTTTCTTAACTGCGGTATCCTCAGGAAGTGAGGCAATATATTCTTCGAAAGGCTGAGATAATGCCTTCGATCTTTCTTTCTTATTGGTTAAAAGTAAACGTGCTCCTGCGTAGACTTTATCATAAAGGAGTTTGCTGATTTCTTGTTGGAGAGCCTCATCTTTTTCTTCGTGGCTATATACTCTCTTTGCAGTTTTACCAACCGCTTCAGTCAATTCAATCTGTACTTTACACTGACCTATAATGGCTTCGTGTGCAACCTTCAAGGCAGCAAGCATATCGTCTTCGCTTACTTCTTTCATCTCACCTTCTACCATCAAAATATTTTCGATGGATGCACCTACCATTAAATCAATGTCAGCACGATTTTTCTGTTCAAGCGTTGGATTAACAATGTACTTACCATCAACGCGTGCAACACGCACTTCTGAAATTGGACCCTGAAAAGGAATATCGGAAACAGACAATGCAGCCGAAGCAGCAAAGGCAGCCAATGAATCAGGCAACGCATTTTCATCTCCTGAAATAAGGTAAATCATCACCTGTACATCAGCATGATAATCACTAGGAAATAATGGACGAATAGCACGGTCAACCAAACGGCTGATCAAAATTTCATAATCTGAAAGTCTGCTTTCGCGTTTTAAAAATCCGCCTGGAACCTTACCGGTTGACGCGAATTTTTCTTGGTAATCGACTGAGAGAGGAAGAAAATCCACTCCGTCTTTTGCTGTTTCAGAAGCTACAACAGTAGCTAATAGCATGGTGTTACCCATTCTTACTACAACCGAGCCATCAGCCTGACGGGCTAATTTTCCGGTTTCAATAGTTATTTCACGTCCGTCAGGAAGTTTACATGTTTTGGAAACGACAGTAAGATTCATATTAAATGAGATATGCAAGGCAGGTCTGAAAAGTATGACAATGCCTTAGGTTAAAAATGAAAAAAGGGAACCTTGTTCAGGTTCCCGGGAAGTGTTATTTTCTTAACGAGAGCTCTGCTAGAATAGCCCTGTATCGTTCGATGTTCGTGCTTTGCAGGTAATTTAAAAGCTTTTTACGCTTTCCAACCAGCTTCATCAGACCTTGCTGGGTAGCGAAGTCCTTCTTGTTTTCTTTCAGGTGTTCCGTCAAATGGTTGATGCGGTGCGTAAAGAGAGCAACTTGTGCCTCTGGAGATCCCGTGTCTTCCTTCTTTTTCACAAAGCCATGCTTCTTGAATAGATCTTGTTTGATTTCAGTTGATAAATACATCTCAAAAAATAGTTATTTCTGTTATTTCAGGGGGCAAATGTAAGCCAAAATGCCTGAACTATCCAAATTGAGAACAATCTTTTCCCCAACTCGTCCTCAATTAACAGCAGCTTTTGCTTGTTTTCGAGACGCAAACCATGTCTTCAGCTTATCAAAGACAACTCTATAGAAATCAGCTTCAAAGAGGCGGGCATCGGCCCGAGCCTGACGGAGAAATAAAAGCCCAAAAATCAACAAAATAAAATCAGCGGCCCAAATCCCTGTTGCAATTGGAATTGCCCCCTGCTTAGCAATTTTCTCGCCTTGCATGGAGAGGATGTAGTAGATTATAAAAAATACAATGGAGACAAGAAAGGGCACTCCAAGTCCTCCGCGTTTAATGATGGCACCTAGTGGAGCACCAATTAAAAACATGGCAATACATGCAAATGAACTGGCTAATATTTTGTGCCACTGGATCTTAAAGGTACGGACTTCAACAATGTAGCTATCGATATTGCTATTGGTGTTTAGCACCTGGCTTTTCACTTGCCTTACTGTGGTAGCGGCTGATGCAAAAGCTTCTTTATTTGGTTGACTTATGAGGATGCTGTCAATTTTAGCATTTAAGGCTGAATCGGTTAGTATAATTTTCGCTTTCGGTTTTATTGGTTTTGGCTTCTCAACATTCTTTTTTTGAGGAGTTGATTTGGCCAAAGATTTTGTTGCATTGACCTGCCTCGCTGGTTTCTTTCTGGTATTTCTTTCCTTATTTTTCACAATAGGCTTGGTCTTTATTGTCGCGTTTACGGTGGGTTCAGCTTTTATAATTTTTGTTTGATTAGGGTCAGTGCTAATGATAGTCTGAGAACCTTTTGAGACATACGGAATCCTCTGAATGGAATCTTGCTTCAGTTTGTATTGCCGTAAATCAGGTGGGAGAATCACAGGATTTTTCAGATAGAAATTAAAGAAGCTGGTCCTTGTATTATATGCTCCCAGTTGTTGTGAAAGAATCTGCTGGTTAATGGAATCGATATCGGCATCAAGCTGACTTAAATTTCGCATGATGCGGTTTCCCTGAAACCATTTTGTGTCAGTCTTCTTTAAATCAAATGAAGATAAATCATACACAACTTGCGTTTTAGAAAATTTACTTCGACTAAGTGTTTCATTATTTTTTCCGTCTTGCCCTGTTATCTGGCGATCGCTCGATGCTCCTTCTGTGTAGTTATACCCTCTGAACAATTCGAACTTTAAGTATCGTTCGTTTAGTATTGTGAACATTCTTCCCGAATCAGCAACCGTTACTTCTTTGTTGCCATCATTTTTCCGGTGATCATATACCACAATTCCGCCTAATGTGATTCCATCTTCATACTTCTTGTTTACTTTTATGCTGATGTCACTGATACCATTGTAGAAAGATCCCTCTCGCAGATCGAGTGCCGGTTTTTTTTGTTTAATATCATAGAGAAGACTGTAGGCTTGAAGCGCAGCTTTTGGCACAAGGTTATTGTTTGCATAGAAAGCTGCCACCGTTAGGAAGAGTACAAAAATGAAAATGGGACGAAGTGTTCTGATGAGGGATATGCCCGCACTCTTGATAGCCGTTAGTTCGAAGTGCTCCCCCAGATTTCCAAAGGCGATAAGGGAAGAGAGAAGTACAGCAAGAGGTAACGCAGTAGGTGTTGTAAAAATGGCAAAGTAGAAGAGTAACTCCCCAATCACATTCCACCCGAGTCCTTTACCAATGATGTCGTCAAAATATCGCAACATCTGTATGTTGAGCAAAATAAAAACAACGACCAGAAAGGTAATGATGAACGGACCGATGAAAGAATCTAAAACCAGTTTGTCAATTTTCTTCATGGAGAATCAAGGCTCAAAAATAAAGCCAAGGATAAGGTAATGAAAAGATACTTGAAATAATTCCGGAAAAAGATTTATCCGCCAACAGTTTTGCGCAGCAATTCTATCAGGCCATCCCATAAGTCTTGAAGTTCTTTTTGATCTTCGAAATCAGAATAATCAAACACTTTGAGAAATAGAGATTGCGTCATTTCATTAAACTCCAAACGAAGTTCAAAATAGGCTGCGTCTTTTTCATCTTCTGGTGTTTCAGGCAAAAATTCAAAACGAACGAAATGATTGGTGCGATGGGCAACCATTCGTGCTTTGTGTTCGTCATTGTCCCAAACAAAGGTGAAAGTCTTATCGGAGTTGTTTATCTTAACATCATCGGCAAACCACTCACCTAATCCGCTGGCCGATTGAATATAGGGATACAGCATCTTGATGGATGCATGTAACTCATAATCGGCAGTAAATAATTTCTTTTTTGCCATGCGGATTGTCTTGCTAAAAGACGTGCGATCAAATTAGGGCATTTTCAGGAGTATGGCAACATAATCCGGTAGAAATAAAAAAGACAGAGCAGGAAACGGCTTCCTTTTATCTATTCATCATAACAATTTATACTTTCATGCGATTGCAATTCATTTCTGTTCCGTATTGGAAATAGAATTTTTACTACTGCTATCAATCCTTAATTTTACACAAACACCCTTCTAAATCAATACCCATGAAGAAACTGATTTTTATTCTTGTTTTAATCCCGGGTTTTTTGTTCGCTCAGGATGACTTGCTTGGCGAGTTGGATAAGCAAACCAAGACAACCGATTATGCTTTCGCCACTTTTAAAGGAACAAGATTAGGGAATGGACATACCGTGGAAACAAAGGGTAAGAATACATTGGAGTTTATTTTCCAGCACCGGTTTGGTGCTATAAGTGGAGGCGCTTACGAAATGTTTGGTTTGGATCAGGCCTATGTTCGTCTGGCACTCGACTATGGAATAACGAATAACTTGTCTGTAAGCATTGGTCGTAACTCTTTTGATAAGACGATGGACGGATTCGTGAAATACAAAGTACTTCGACAAAGTAAAGGTGAGCGAAATTTTCCGGTCACCGTAACGGCTTTGGTCAGTGCGGCTTATAAATTGTCACCAAAGACTAATGAGGAGATTTCCCCGGATTTCAAAAATGTTGATCGCCTCTCTTACACCGCCCAGCTTCTTATCGCCAGAAAGTTTACGCCTAAATTTTCTTTTCAAATCATGCCGACTTTTGTGCATAAAAATTCAATCAACTTTGATGATGAGACAGCAGAGCATGATCAAATTGCGCTTGGTTTTGGTGGACGGTTTAAAGTTTCAAGAAGCATTGCGCTCACCGGGGAGTACTACGCAAACTTCAATCGCGGGAAATATATATATGAGTATGTCCCTGGAACAGTCCCGGGTACAATTGTTCCCGTATACAGACCCTATCAAAATTCATTGTGCTTAGGTATCGATATAGAAACCGGAGGGCATGTTTTTCAGTTACTCTTAACCAATGCCATTGGTTTGAATGAGCGCGCATTCATTACGGAAACACGAGACGATTTTTTTGCAGGCGACATCCATTTAGGATTTAACGTAACGCGAACCTTTCAACTCAAGAAAAAACAGTAGACCGTTTTTTTAATTCATGTTGAAATAAACTTTCTGTTTTTTACATTTAGGCGCTCAATCCTATAACCGAAGAACGAATTGTTATTATTCTCCATTATTGCCTACCTCATCCTTACCATCCTTGTAGGTTTTTGGGCATCACGAAAGGTAAAAACATCGGGCGATTTTATGCTGGCAGGCAGAAGCCTTCCTATCGTGTTAAGTTCTGCTGCTTTGTTTGCGACATGGTTTGGTTCAGAGACTGTCTTTGGCGCATCATCTCAGTTTTTAAAGGGAGGTTTGTATGCTGTTATTGAAGATCCCTTTGGCGCTGCATTATGCCTCTTACTTTTCGGCTTGTTCTTCGCCCGAAAGCTGTATAACATGAACCTCATCACGCTGGGTGATTTTTTTAAGGTGCGTTATGGAAGAAAGACTGAGCTAACGGCAAGTATTTTTTTAGCGCCTCCTTATCTCGGTTACATTGCTGCACAGTTGGTAGCGATGGGTTTGATAATTAATGTTGTTACCGGATTGCCCATGTGGCAAGGTGTTGTGATTAGTTCATTGGTGGTTACTCTTTATACTTATGTGGGTGGTATGTGGGCTATCTCGATCACTGATTTTGTTCAAAGCATCATCATCATTTTAGGACTTCTGGTGCTGGCATTTATTATGGCTGAGAAGGCTGGAGGAGTGAGCACTGTATTGAATGCCTTACCTGCTGAAGATTTGAAATTTTTTCCAGCGTTTAATTTTAAGGAAGTTGTTACCTACATAGCGGCTTGGTCAGTGCTGGGTTTGGGATCAGTTCCTTCACAAGATGTTTTCCAACGATCCATGTCATCAGGATCGGCAAAGACAGCGGTGTTGTCGTGTTATTTCGCTGCTTTTCTTTATTTAACGATTGCGATGCTGCCTATCTTCATTAGTTTGTGCACGAAGTATTTGTATCCCGAATACGCTGTTGGCGATACACAATTAGCATTACCTAATATGGTATTAGCACATACATCGCTTCCTATTCAAATTTTGTTTTTTGGTTCATTGCTCTCAGCCATCATGAGTACAGCCAGCTCAGCCATTCTTGCGCCAGCGGCTATTTTTTCGGAGAACATTGTGAAGCCACTCATGAAAGATAAGATTACCGATCATCAGCTTTTAGTAATGACCCGCCTCGCTATTTTGTTATTCAGTTCCATCGCGACAATAATGGCATGCATGCGATCCAATATTTATGAACTGGTAGGAGAGTCTTCTATTTTAAGTTTGGTTTCGCTCTTCGTTCCTCTCGTTATGGGTTTGTATTGGAAACGCGCCAGCACAGCGGGAGCTTTACTTTCGATGGTGTTTGGAATACTTACTTGGATTATCTTTGAAGTTTATGAAACATCATGGCCAAGTTTGGTGCCGGCAACGCTAGTAAGCTTTGTTGGTATGGTAATGGGTAGTTTGGTGTGGCCAACGAAAACAGAAACAGTATGATTAAAATAGAGTTAAATCGATTGAATGATGCTTTCCTGATGGAAGCGACAAACCAACTGGGCAATTCATTGCGAATGGATGGATCTCCTGATGTGGGAGGGAGCGATGCGGCCATGCGCCCAATGCAAGTATTGTTAGCGGCAATGGGTGGTTGCAGTTCGATTGATGTCATTAGTATTTTGAAAAAGCAACGCCAGGATCTAAAAGATATTAAAATCACCATGACAGGTGAACGTGAGAAAAATGTTGAGCCTTCTTTGTATACAGAAGTGCATGCGCATTTTAAGCTTTACGGACATCTGGATGCTGATAAAGTAGAGAAAGCAATCAGTCTTTCCATTGATAAATATTGTTCGGTTGCAAAGACCATAGAGAAAACGGCTAAGATTACCCATTCATTTGAAATTATTAATTCCTAATTTTTTATTCGAGACGAAGACGATGGAAGAAACTGAAAGACATTTTGAAACCGATGCTATTCGAGAACAACATGAACGTTCTGCTTTCCGCGAACATTCTGTGCCGTTATACTTAACCTCCAGTTTTGTATTTGACGATGCCGAACAGGCACGCGCTATGTTTGCAGATGAAATACCCGGCAATATTTATAGCCGTTATTCAAATCCAAATACAAACGAGTTCATCGCGAAACTCTGTTTGATGGAAGGAACCGAGGATGGTATCGCTACTGCTTCTGGTATGGCAGCGATGTACAGCAGTATGGCTGCACTTCTAAAGTCTGGAGATCATGTTTTGGCTTGTCGTTCTGTATTTGGATCGACACACCAAATTCTCAATACTATCTTTCCAAAGTTTGGTATCTCGCACAGCTATGCTGATATCACAGAACCCGAAACCTGGGAAGCAAAGATTCAACCTAATACGAGAATGATTTTTGTGGAGACTCCATCCAACCCTGCGTTGGATATTCTTGATTTGGAATGGTTAGGAAAGCTTGCCAAAAAACACAACGTCATTCTGAACGTAGACAATTGTTTCGCTACTCCCTATTTGCAACAGCCAACGAAGTGGGGTGCTCATATTGTTACTCACTCTGCTACGAAATTTATGGACGGGCAGGGTAGGGTAATTGGTGGTGTCATATTAGGAACAAAAGAATTGATTAAAGAAATCCGATTCTTCACTCGCCATACAGGACCATCCATGTCACCTTTTAATGCGTGGATACTTTCTAAAAGTTTAGAGACTTTAGCAGTACGCATGGATCGTCATTGTGAGAATGCGTTAACGCTTGCAAAATGGTTGGAAGGTAATGTTCAGGTGGCAAGAGTGAAATATCCATTTCTACCTTCTCATCCTCAACATGAGCTGGCAAAAAAACAAATGAAGCTTGGTGGAGGCCTGGTAACATTTGAAATTAAAGGAGGATTGGATCAAGGAAGGAGATTTCTGAATTCATTAAAAATGATTTCACATTCTCCAAACTTGGGCGATACGAGATCGATTGCCATTCACCCTGCATCAACCACGCACTCTAAATTAACAGAAGAAGAAAGACAAGCCGTAGGCATAACTCCTGGTCTTATTCGGATTTCGGTAGGCTTAGAAGATGTGCGTGATATTATTGCCGATATCTCACAGGCAATACAGGCATCCAAAGGTTAATTGGTTAGAGGCTTCTGTTGGTCAGATAGAACTAATCAGCGGAAGCTTAATAATAAAGGTAGATCCTACATCAAGAGTGGACGTAAATTCTATTCTCCCTTTTAATTTATTCACTGCTTTTTTAGAAATGTAAAGTCCGAGTCCATTGCCTTTTGAATTGGCACTTGCCCGGAAATACATGTCAAATATTTTATCCTGGTATTCCATATCAATACCTTGACCGTTGTCTTCCACTTCAATTTGGATAGTATCTGTATTTTGCCGGCACCTTACCACGATTCGCGAACTTGTTCCCTGACTAAATTGAATGGCGTTCTCAATTAGATTCTCGAGAATGATTTTCAAAAGTGCCGGATAGGTAACAACATTCTTAATCTGGATATCGGTGACAGCCTGGATATTCTTTTGATTTAACTCTTCACGATATAAATAGTAAACGTCATCAACCAACGATTTTAAATCCATTTCTTTATACATCATTTGCTGCCATTCAAGATCGCTGATCGATTGAAGCTTATGAATCATTTTATCGAGACTTCGCGCTGTTTCATCTACCTTCTTAAAAAGGTCAAGGGCACGCTGATCAGTTGTAGATATTTTAGCAACCTCTGCAAGTCCCATAAAGGTGGTAAGCGGTCTGCGGAAATCGTGTGACGAACGATAGAAGAAAGTATCCAACTCTTTATAGGCTTGCCGCAATTCCTCTGTGCGCTTCTCTACAGTTGTCTCTAATGTGTTATTGATCTGGCTTAATGTATCCTGCGCCTTTTGCAATGCATTGGCTTGTTGTACAATCTGTTCGTTTTGTGATGTTAGCTCTTCATTCTGCACCAATAATTCATCGGTCTGCCTTTGAACTTCTTTACTCTTCTCAATTACCAGTTTCTCAAGCGTTTCTTTTCGTGCCCGAAGATTGCGTGTTCGTATTCTATAGTAGATAATCACACTTAAAATAATCAACAAAAGAATGGAACCTCTAAAATAATAGGTCATCCACCAGGGCGATTGAATCACAATGGTCAAGGATGTAATATTATCAGACCACTGATTGTTTACTGCTGCCTTTACTTCTAATGTATAGTGACCGGGATTAAGGTTAGTGAAAATAAGATTGCGTTGAGAACCAATGTCGCGCCAGGTGTTATCGAAACCAATCAATCGGTAGGCATAACTTTCTTCACTTGGCGCCAGGTAATGAAACGCGGATACCGTAAAACCAAGGAAGCGACTGAGTGAATAGTCCAGTACCAACTCGTTGTTATTATCTAAAACAATTGGTCGTGGTTTTGTTAAACTTGTTTTGTCCATCATTCCTGTTATTCCAGCTTTTATTTTTTCAATGCTGCTAATAACCTTATCTGGATGGAATTGACTAAAGCCATTATTTCCCCCAAAAAACATTTCGCCATTTTTACTTCGAATGGAAGAACCTACATAGAATGTTTTGTTCTGCACGCCCATCTCTGATCCAAACACAGCGAATTTATTTTGGTCAGGATCAAATTTTACAATACCCTTATTTGTGCTCATCCAGATATTGCCATGGCCATCTTGCTGTACTGCAAAGACAGTGTTATTCGGCAATCCATAGGCTTCGTCATAGATTTTCACTTCACCTGTTTGTATGTTCAAGCGATTCAATCCGCCACCGAATGTTCCAATCCATAGATCATCTCCTTTCTCTATCATTGAAACCATAATACTATTACTGATCGTTACTTGTTTGGAGTTTGCTTCATTTTCATAATAGGTATAGGTTTTATCCTTGGCATTATATTTTAATAAAGAGGAGGTTAGCCCTAACCAGATAATTCCCTTGCTGTCAACAAATATTGAACGAACCAGAGATGAAGTGAAAATTTCATCATAGTCTTTTAGCTCTTTTAGAGTTTTAAATTTCCCGGTTGTTCTGTCCAGCCAACATGGGCCGTTGTCTGTTCCAATCCAAATATTTCCGAAATGGTCTTCTGCGATAGCCCAAATGGTATTGTCGAGAATTGAATCATTTTTGATTGTGTATATTTTGTAATCTGTCCCACGTTTATAATGTAATCCTTCCTGATACGTACCGAACCAAAGTCCACCTTCATGATCTTCAAGAATGGCTAGAATTTTAGTACACTTGATGTCGTCAACTTTAGTAAGCGAAATTTTTTCAGAATCAAATTTCAGAAGCCCTTTTCCATCAGTGCCTACCAGTATGGTTCCATTTTTTGTTTCATAAAGTGAACTTACCTCAATTGATTTTGCATGATGTTGGAAATTTCGACTGGCCTGATCCATATAGTTAAGACCATTATTAAAAGTACCAAGCCATGCATTTGATTCATTGTCAAGGTAGATGGTTCGCAATGTATTACCGCTTAAGCTCTGTGAATTGTCCAGTGATTGCTTATAGGTTATAGTCGCTCCACTGGCTTCGTTCAGAATCATAAGCCCACCGCCATCAGTACCTATCCAAATTTGATTTTCTTTGTCTATTGCCAAACTCCAAATCAAATCGTTGCTTAGTTTTTTATTGGTGGAAGAAAATACGTTTAGTTCGTTGGTCGTTAAATTTAATTTATTTAGACCACCACCTTCTGTTCCAATCCACAAATTTTCATTCTGCACCAACAGTGCCCGTACCGTGTTGTGCGAGAGAGTTGGTTCGTCTTTAACTTTGGTGGTATTAATAAAAGATATTCTATTTTGATCCGGTGCAAATCGAAAAACACCTTTGTTGAGCGTTCCTACGATTAGATTGTTATCTGAATCAAATGCAAAAGTCCAAGGCTGAATATCTTTTAGGTCCGGATGTTTAACGATTTGAATCGTTTCGGATTTTAAGTCCAGAAATTTTAAACCGTCATCCACATCCGCCAGCCAGATTCGTTGTCGGGCATAATCAATCAGAATGTCTCTATAGTTATTGGAGTTCGAGCTGTCACGAAATGAAGTGAAATTGTCATTTCTTGAATTATATTGATTCAATCCGTTAGATGTTCCAATCCAAAGGTTTTGAAGGCTATCGAATGCAAATGACCGGATGCTATTGTTTGATAGACTATGAGGGTCATTTGCTTTGTATCGGTAGATCACAAATTCATGACCATCAAAATGATTAAGCCCATCATCAGTACCCACCCAAAGACTGGCATCATTTCCTTGTATAATGCAATTTACACTACTTTCAGATAGACCATCTTCTAATAAATAATGTTTAAAATAAAGTTGATCATCATGTTGCTGAGCGAACAGAATTTTGCTCGAAAAAAAGAAGAGGTAGAGAAAGAGATTCCACTTCATGGCAATCGAATTAAACCGATGCCTTTTGTTATTGAGCAGACATGCGAATAACAATATACGTTTTCTGAAAGTCTCAACAAAGTGAAGCGGCCTACTTTGCCAGAATGATTGAAAGAAAGCAACAATCTACCAATCCGGCTTGCTCTTATCTTTTGATTTAGTAGCCTTGCGTTTATTCTGTTGAAGGTATTGAACTTCCTGATTTTTCATTGCCTCCAATAATTTCTTTGCCATTTCCGGAGTGATGTTCATCTTCTGCAGCTTGTCGGAGATGTCCTGCTCGTTTTGTTTTTGTTGTTGATCCTTCTTCTCCTGTTCGCTTGGTTGTTTATCTTTCTCAGGATTTTTCTTTTGGTCTTTCTGTTGCTGGTCCTTGTTTTTCTCTTTCTCCTCCTGATCCTTCTTTTCTTGTTCTTTCTTCTCCTGATCTTTTTTCTGTTGATCTTTATTTTGCTCGTCTTTCTTCTGCTGATCCTTTTGTTGCTGGTCTTTTTTCTCCTGTTCCTTTTTTTCTTGCTCTTTCTTCTCCTGTTTCATTTTATCAGCGAGCGCTTTTAGCTTCTCATCATTTGGATATTTTGCCAGTCCATCGCGAATGGTCTGCATGGCTTCTACTTTCTTGTCTTTTACATAAAAATTCGCGGAGCTATTGAAATATGTTTGCGCACTTTGTGCATAGCCCGTGAGCGATACGATACAGATTATAGAAAGTGTTATTAACGTTTTCATTTTTGCTTGTTAATGGTGATGACATCGTTTAAACGATCGATGAAATCTTTGAAATACATAACGGAAGGATCTTTCTTTGCACCTTCCAACATCAAATTATGAGCCTCGGTAAATTTGAATTGTGCTGCCAACGCTTCAGCCTGTGCCTTTAGTTTCTTGGCGTACTCAGAAGGTTCTTGCTTTTTGTTTTGCTCGTCTTTCTTCTTTTGTTCGTCTTGTTTTTTCTTCTCATCCAGTTTGCGCTTTAATGCTTCGTAATTGTATCGCGCGTCTTTGTTTTGCGTGTCGGCTTTAACGGCTTGCTTGAACTGATTAAGCGCTTCTTCAAATTTTCCTTTTTGATGATCCAGAATTCCTAATTGTTGATGTGCCTTTGATTTGATATGCGATTCTTTGCTATTGGTTAACATCTGATATCCGGGATAGGCAGCGGCAGTATCTTTTGTTAAGAAGTAAGCATTTGCCAGGTTCAGCATTACTTCATCTTCGTTAACGTGAAGTGAATCGGATAAGTATTTATATTTCGCAATGGCTTTCTTGTAGTCTCCGGTTGTATAGGCAAGCCTCGCTTCTTTTTTTAAACGATTGATCTCTCCAATCTTGACCGGATCGGTTACCAATGAAAACAACAATATAATACCAAAGACAAACTTCATATCTTAACAGTAGGTATTGAAATCAAAATATCAATCACAAGAAGAACAAGGGCTGCCGATAAAAAGTAAATGAACTTATTAGCCGTTACATCTACCTGTCGGGCATCCCGCACTTCGCCCTCAATTTTAGTGATGGTATTGATTAAACGTGAAACATCGTTCCGGCTTTCATTAATTTCAAAATATTCTCCATCCGTTTCATTAGCCAATTGGCGCAGTGCCTTCGGATTTAATTTTGTTACTACAGTGTTTCCCTGCCGATCAATTTTCAATTTATTGTTGGCATAAATATTACCACCTTTCTCTGTTCCAACGCCCAAGGTGAAAAGCTTGATATCGCGATCCTGAATTTCTTTGGTCACATCATCCGTTTCTTCGCCAAAGTCCTCACCATCACTTATGAGTATGATGACTTTTGATTTTGTTTCGTTGGGTGATCCATCACTTTTCTCTTCCAATTTCTTTAGTGCCATGCGAAGCGGTGGACCAAAATCCGTTCCGGAAGCCGGTACAAGTGAAGAACTCATGGATTCAATAAAGAGGTTAAGTGCATTCTGATCATAGGTAAGTGGACATTGCATAAAGGCTTCCGATGAAAAGATCACCACGCCAATACGGTCGGAATTGAAGGCCTCAACAATCTTCTTCATCTCATACTTAATCTTTTCCAATCGAGTAGGTTGCACATCAAAGGCATCCATCGACTTGGAAAGATCAACACAAAATACAATGTCTTTGCCGACAGACTTCACTTCTTTCTTCGATCCACCAAAAGAGGGTCCGAGAAGGGCAATCAGGAAAAGGGCAAAGTAAAGTGTGCGTAAAAACAGTTTAATGAAGATTTTTGAATAGGAGCTGTTTAGCTTTTTCGCAATGCGGATAATCCGTACTAGGTACAGCACGTAAAGCACTACAAAAACAGCAGCGAAGATTATTTCAGTAACACCAAAATCCCTGGTCCAGAACACAATTCATGAGTTAATCAACCTGCAATTAACGCGGAACGGGGAGTTTATGCAAGTAATTTTTTGTAGTGGCATCACGACTTTAAGTCGCGGCACTGCTGAGTACATAATTGTCGATAGAACCTGTATTTTCGCGCCATGGTTAGTAGCTATAGCGAGGCGCTTAATTTTCTTTACACCAGACTACCGATGTTTCAGCGCATTGGATCGAGCGCCTATAAGCCTGATCTTGCGAATACCTTACGTCTTTGTGAGGCGGTTGGAAATCCACAAACAAAGTTCAAGTCCATTCACGTTGCCGGAACAAACGGAAAAGGAAGCACTTCGCATATGCTGGCTTCGGTATTTCAATCCGCTGGTTATAAGACAGGATTGTATACTTCTCCTCATCTGAAAGATTTTACTGAACGAATAAAGATAAACGGTACCCCAGTTTCGCCTGATTACATTATTGATTTCGTTAACCGGATGGAGAGTACAATCGAAGCAGTTGAACCATCCTTCTTCGAGACCACCGTGGCCTTGGCTTTTGAATACTTTGTAAAGGAGAAAGTGGACATCGCTATTATCGAAGTCGGACTTGGCGG
>JANODK010000122.1:0-2534 GCA_031412655.1 Chryseolinea sp. | reverse complement strand
GTGGCATACAACCAGTATATAGATTGATTGTTATCCGTATAAGTGAAATGTCCCTGCTCATAATCCGAGGTATTGAGGGCTGTAACCGTTACAGGATTTTTACACCGGTCATCCGGGTCCTTCGGGTCCCTAGGTTTCTTACAACTTTGGAGCGTGGCCAATAATGAGATTGCTGATAAAACACAGATGCTTTTAATTAATTTGTTCATACTTTTTTAAATTAGGTTATTGATTATAAGACAGCGTTTTTTTTTAGTTTGTTGCATGTGATATTTACTAAATGAATTACTCGGTCTTTGGGAGAGTTTCTGTTTCGCATTTGAGTAACTATATTAAAAAAAGCAAATAAAAAGAGAGATTATACTAATATGCAAATCATCAGTAACTGCTTACAAACAACTAATAATTAGTCAAGCCTCAAAAATGGCCTAAAACAAATACAGGCTTCAAATTTGTGCAATAAATGTGTTTTTAAATTGCAAGGTTTAAAAGAAATTTGTCAAAAATCTTGCAAATTCTATGATAAAAAAAGATTCACAAGCTGGTCAGTTGAATTTTTTAATGCCTGGCTTATCTGAACAACTCGACAAAGTCCATCCGCTCTACCAACTTTCAAAGGCCATTAATTGGAAGTATTTCGATGATGAATTTTCAAAGCATTACCGAAGTGATTTTGGAAGACCTGCTCTGCCAATAAGATTACTGGTATCACTTCTAATGCTCAAACACATCAGAAACTTAAGCGATGAAAGCATTGTTGAACAATGGTCAGAGAACTGCTACTACCAATTTTTCAGTGGTCAAACAACGTTTGCTCCCAAAGCCCCTTGTTCACCGACGGAGCTTGTGAACTTTCGCAATAGAATAGGTCCTGATGGGATAGAAAAAATACTAAAGGAATCCATAAGAGTAAATGGCAAGGATGGCGATGAAGGTGACATCATTGCCGATACAACAGTTCAGGAAAAGAATATCACCTATCCCACTGATGCAAAACTTCACCATAAAATTATTCAAAAATGCAGGTCAATTGCAGAATCAGAAGATTTGCCTATTCGACAGAGTTATGTTCGAGTAGTTCCCAAGCTTCGCTACCAGCAAAGAGGGCGTACCCATCCCAAACATGCAGTCAAGGCCAGAAATGCGGACCGGAAAATAAAAACCATAGCCGGAAGATTGGTCCGCGAACTGGAAAGAAAATTACCTGCCCACCATAAAAGCAACAGTGCTTTAGACCTTTTTAAAAGAGTATTGGCACAGAAAAAATCAGACTCTAACAAAATTTATTCGCTGCATGAACCACATGTGAACTGTATCAGCAAAGGCAAGGAACACAAGAAATATGAGTTTGGCAGCAAAGTCTCCATCTTATGGACTAAGACAACAGGTGTTATTGTAGGTGCCATTAACATTAAACAAAACACTTATGATGGCAAGACTATGGAACCTGCTTTGGCACAATACCAACGCTTGTTGAATAAAAGTCCTAAAAAAGTATTAGCCGATTTAGGATACAGGGGAAGGAAGAATTATAATGAAACATTACTTGTAACCCCCGATGATGGCAAGGCATTACCAACTCAATATCTGAAATACAAACACAAAAAGGATATGGCCAGACGCAGCAGCATCGAACCCGTTATAGGTCATTTGAAACAAGACAACCGATTAGCCAGAAACTATCTAAAAGGGATAAGGGGCGATGAAATTAATGTGATGCTGGCAGCAGCAGCCTTCAACTTCCGACGATTTATGCGTCGGAAGTTGACAGGACTTTTTGTGGCCTTAAATTACATCGCCCTATTAATCTGGGTAATTATTGCTCCCCTAAATGGTCGTAGAAAAATGAATTTGATTCAATATTCTTGAAAATGACTTTTTGAGGGTTGACTAATTATAGTATTACCACCAAATGTTCTATGAATTGATGTTTTGATCTTTGGAGATAAAAATGAATGCATTATGCACTTTCATTGACGGATTTAAACTCTTTCAGCATCCTGTAAATCGTGGCAGAACTGATATCGAGAATTTTGGCTACAGCAGGAATATCATCGTTATGTTGTTTAAGTAAAAGCGCAATGATCCTGTAATTATATTCCCGCATTGTCATTTCTTCACCGCTTACCTGGGTAAGTGCATCGGCATGCTGGAAGATTATATTTTCTGCATCTATTTCATGTCCGTCTGCAAGTACCACAGCTACTTCGATAACAGATTTAAGTTCGCGTACATTGCCGGGAAAAGGATAGGCCAGCAGTTTCTGGCAGGCTTTTTCTGTCAATGGTTTTGAAGGCATCTTGTTCGATTTGCAAAATTCATCTATGCAATTCTTGGCTATCAGCAATACATCCTTATCCCTTTCCCTCGTAAATTGTGCCTACTTCAGGAACTGCAACAATACCTTTGATGATCCTGATTGCATTGGCCATACTCTCGCCATCATTTGACATGATCTCAACGATACCGCTGTTATCCACTTCAGTAATGGAAATTGTAGCACCTGTTTCTTTTTGTATGCCCTGTATCACTTT
>JANODK010000121.1:0-9148 GCA_031412655.1 Chryseolinea sp. | reverse complement strand
GTTACTTTTTGTGCGCATGCATCAACGGTTTCGCATGCTTTCACTACCGCTTCAAACACTCCGGTATGTCCCACCATATCCGGATTTGCAAAATTCAAACAAATGAAGTCCGCTTCTTTCTTATCTAATTCAGGAATGATCTTATCCTTAATATCATTCGCACTCATCTCGGGTGCAAGATCATAGGTAGCCACTTTCGGTGATGGGCAAAGAATCCGGGATTCTCCTGTGAAAACTTCTTCTCTTCCTCCCGAAAAGAAAAAAGTAACGTGTGGATATTTCTCTGACTCCGCAATGCGAATCTGCTTCTTACCTACACTTGATACAACTTCACCTAATGTTTTTTCAAGATTATCTTTGTCAAAGATGAGTTTTACATCTTTGAATGTATCATCGTAGTTCGTTAGCGTGATGTAGTAGAGCGGCATTTTTTTCATGCCATTTTGAGGAAAATCTTGTTGGGTAAGGGCTTCTGTTATTTCTCTTCCACGATCAGTTCTGAAATTAAAACACAATACCACATCACCTTCTTTAATGGTCGCTACCGGTTGATTGTTTTCTGTAACCACAATTGGTTTGATAAACTCATCCGTTACATTATTGTCGTATGATTGTTGAATGGACTTCAAAGCATCCGTTGTTTTTTCGCCAACACCATTTACCATTACATCATACGCTAGCTTCACGCGCTCCCATCGCTTGTCGCGATCCATAGCGTAATATCTTCCTATTACTGTCGCCAGTTTCCCGCTTGTCTTGTTGAGGTGATCTATAATTTCTTTGACATAAGCGTATCCGCCCTTAGGATCAGTATCACGACCATCGGTAAAAGCGTGGACGAATAAATTTTTTATTCCGTTGTTATCGGCAATCGTAATCAGCCCTTTCAAATGTTCGGTGTGGGCATGCACACCTCCATCGGAAACCAAGCCCATATAATGAACACTTTTATTATTCTCTTTTGCGTAAGCAAATGCATCCAACAATACTGGATTTGAATCGAGTTCCTTGTCTTCTATCGCTTTGTTCACACGAACCAAATCCTGATAAACCACACGGCCTGCACCAATGTTCATGTGTCCCACTTCGGAGTTCCCCATTTGACCTGCTGGTAAGCCAACCGCCAATCCTGATGCTTCTAATTTACTGTGCGGGTATTTGGTATATAATGAATTTACAAAAGGAGTTTTTGCTTTGTCGATTGCAGAGGCAGCTTTGTTGGTGGCGATGCCCCAGCCATCCAAAATCATGAGTAACACTTTCTTGTTCATTGAGATATTTATTAGGCTTCCGGTTAATTAACAGGGCGTAAATATAGTCAGGTTTGAAGGATTAGCGGATTGCCAGTGTATTCAATCCAGTAATCGATTGCACCTCATCCAATAGCAATTATATTTCTTTACCTTTATACAATGGCATAATTTTGGCCGACTACTAAGTTCGTTATGAAAGGAACCAGATACATCATTTTAGCCGTGTTTACAGCCTGTGCTTTAGTTAGCATTGATTCAATTGCCCAGACCGATGTTGTTAATGAGGTGAAAGAGACAATTAAGGCAGGCAGTGCAAAGGAGCTTGCCAATTATCTTAATCCGACAATAGATGTAACGATTGACAATACTGTTCAAACCTACAGCAAGGCGCAGGCAGAGTTTGTATTTCGTGACTTCTTCAAACAACATCCCGCTACAGAATTCAATATCATTCACCAAGGCTCATCAAAGGGTGGACAACCTTTCGCCATTGGCCAATACAAGAGCGGAACGGATACATACCGTGTTTTTATGAAAATAAAGACCGTGAGCAACAAGCAGCTCGTTCATGAAATTTCTTTCGTGAAAGAATAAGCATTAGTTTCTGAAATTTAATCGGCTTCATCTGTCTTAAGTGATGGAGTGCCTTCTATTTTTGCACCGTGCAACCAGCTTACATAACAGACGAATTTCTTAATCATTTCATCTCTTCTGCCCTTGTGGAGGATGTTGGTGATGGGGATCATTCATCACTCGCTTCTATTCCTAAGGACACAAAAAGCCGCGCCCGATTACTTATAAAGGATAATGGCATATTGGCAGGAACAGCTCTGGCAGAAAAAATTTTCCATCATGTTGATAGAGAATTAGTGGTGAACATTCTTCTTGGCGATGGTACCACAGTTAAAAAAGGAGATGTCGCTTTTACGGTTGAGGGCTCTGCCCAATCGATCCTCACTTCTGAACGATTGGTACTGAATTGCATGCAACGCATGAGCGCCATTGCGACCAAAACAAATTACCTCACTTCTTTAGTTGGCGGAACAAAAGCAAAACTTCTGGATACCCGAAAAACGACACCCAACTTTCGTCTCCTCGAAAAATGGGCTGTTTTCATTGGGGGAGGTACAAATCATCGCATTGGGCTTTTTGATATGATTATGCTGAAAGACAATCATATTGATATGGCGGGAGGCATCGAACTGGCAATCATTCGAACAAAAGATTATCTTCGCGCCACGAATCGAAAATTGAAAATTGAAATCGAAACGCGCAACCTCCAGGAAGTGAAGGATGTATTGAGAGTGGGTGGAGTTGACATCATTATGCTGGACAACATGAAGCTGGCAGAGATGAAAGAGGCCGTAAAATTAATCGATGGAAAATTCGTCACTGAGGCAAGCGGTGGAATTACCGAAGAAACCATTGGAAGTGTAGCCGAATGTGGCGTTGACTTTATTTCAGTTGGCGCACTTACGCATTCTGTGATCAGTCTTGATTTAAGTCTTAAAGCATTTTAAGCTTCACTACAGTAAAAATTTAAAGAGTAAAAATTGATTTAAGAGTTGATATGATTGTACGGACAAAAAATTACAAACTAGATAAGAAGACCTACATTAGTCTGGCGTTGAAAAGCATATTGAAAAAGCAAGGATGGATTGCGGCTCTTGCGGCTCTTGCAATATGTCTTTGCTATGCAATACCAGGCCTCGCAAGTATTTGGTGGTTCATTGGTGCTTTTATTGGTCTTGGGCTTTATCTCCTTTTCTGGTGGATTCAGTTTTATGGAGTAACCCAACTTGATCAGGGCAAAATGCTTTTCGAGAAATTCTCCTATGAAATCAGCAGTCAGCAGATTCTGATGAAGATCAATCCACGTGAAGGCATGCCCATGAAGTGGGATCAAATTAAAAGTGCAGCGATAGGCAAAGACTTTTTTGTTTTGTATGTAAACAAAGCACAGATGATTTACTGGCCATTCAAAATTTTCAATTCTGAAAACGAGCGCAAGTTTGTGACGTCAATATTGAAAACGAAAGGCTTCATTAAATGATTTTAGATTTTAGAATTTAGAATTGTGATTTTGATTAGCTGATTAAAATCAGTCTGATCTCTCAAAATCTTAAATCTTAAATCACAAATCTAAAATCGTAAATACGATAAGGCTACTTTCATTTCATTCTACTCATGGGACTAGAAGAAGCCAAACAAAAAATATTTCGCTATTGCGCCTATCAGGAGCGCTGTCATTCGGAAGTGCGAAACAAGCTATATGAGTATGGCCTTTACCGTCCGGATATTGACAACATCATTTCGTTTTTAATCACGGAAGGATTTCTGAATGAAGAGCGATTCGCGAAAGCGTATGCCGGTGGAAAGTTTCGAATGAAACAATGGGGGAGATTAAAAATCCAACTTGAGCTTGAGTTCAGAGGCTTAACAAAGAACTGCATCAAAATCGGACTGAAAGAAATTGATGAAGCTGATTACACTAAAACCATAGGAGAACTGATCCATAAAAAACAAGCGCAACTTGATGAAGAGAATGTTTTTGTCTTGCGTGATAAAATTGCTCAGTATGTAATTCAAAAAGGATATGAACCTGAATTGGTTTGGAGCACTCTGAAATCAATTATTCCCAAGTAGCATCAATTTTAGATTTAAGATTTTAGAAGTAAGATTTTGAATGGTCAGAGCAAAGCTGCTAAGGAGAAAAAATCGCAAATCAACAATCTCAAATCTAAATTCTTTCCCTGGTTTTGCCGATTATCAACATCCATCTACTCTTATCAAAAGCCCTTCAAATAAATTAGAATAATCTCCTATAATTGTAGATTGTTCTGAATTGTATTTCTACACGATGACCGAATTTCAGCTCTATTTCGACTTAGGCAAAGACCACATTCTGGATTATAAGAATGCCTATGATCACATCTTGTTTGTGATTGCTTTATGCGCCTTATACCTATCACGCGATTGGAGACAAGTTCTTATTTTGGTCACAGCTTTCACGATTGGACATTCTATTACATTGGCCCTGTCAACCCTGCGCATTGTGAATGTAAATGCAGACTTGATTGAGTTTTTGATTCCGCTCACCATCTTTGTCACTGCCGTTTCAAACTTGTTTAAAAACGAAAACAATTTGTCGGGCAAAAACATACAGGTCAATTATTATTACGCTGCATCCTTCGGTCTGATTCATGGTCTTGGGTTTTCAAATTACCTTCGAAGCATCCTCGGCAAAGACAAAAGTATTTTCACACAACTCCTTTCTTTCAATCTTGGATTAGAATTTGGACAACTCGTGATTGTCGGCATTTTTATGATCGCCAGTTTTATTCTTGTTGATCTGTGTAACATTAACCGAAGAGACTGGAAGATGGTGATCTCTTCTGCCATTGCCGGCATTGCGCTTATTTTAATGAAGGATAATATGTATTGGATAGAGTAAACATTGTAAATATTTTCTATGAAACGTTTCTGCATACTGGCTTTCTCGATCATTTCGATCGCTTCAACCGCTCAACAATCACCTACACCAAAATGGCAAGGCAAGTTTGAACAACTTGGTCAAACCTTACCTACACCAAATGAATATCGTACAGGTTCTGGAGCACCCGGACCAAAGTACTGGCAACAAAAGGCTGATTATGTAATTAGTGTAGAGTTAAATGATGCGAATCAAACTGTAACAGGTTCTGAAACCATTACCTATACAAACAACTCCCCCGAAACATTAAAATACCTGTGGCTTCAACTCGATCAAAATAATCAGTCGAAAGGTAACAATACGGCAAAAGTAAAAACCAATACACTGGTAGATTCGTCATCAACCAGAACAATTGGTGGTTCACTCAACTTATATGACTTTGATGGCGGATTTAAAATCAAATCCATAAAAGATGCAAGCGGTAAAGCATTACCGTGTACAATCAACTACACGATGATGCGCGTTGATTTGCCTCAGGCTTTAGCAGCAGGTCAAAAATATTCTTTCAACATTGAGTGGAGTTACAACATCAACGATGGAATGACGGCACGCGAGCGTACGATGTTTGAATATTTTCCGGAAGATGCCCGCCTGCCGGACGGGCAGGGAAACTATTCCTATGTAATTGCCCAGTGGTTTCCACGCATGTGTGTGTATGATGATGTGAACGGCTGGCAAAACAAACAATTTTTAGGACAAGGCGAGTTTGCTCTTCCTTTCGGGGATTATAAAGTAAAGATTACCGTTCCTGCCGATCACATTGTAGGTGCAACCGGTGTGCTGCAAAATCCGAAAGATGTTTTATCAGCAACAGAGGCACAACGCTTTGAACAAGCGAAAACCAGTTTCGATAAACCTGTGATTATTGTTACACAAGAAGAAGCGATTCAAAAAGAAAAAACAAAATCAACACAAAAGAAAACCTGGGAGTTTCACGCAACCAATGTGCGCGACTTTGCTTTTGCTACCTCACGCAAATTTATCTGGGATGCACAGGCTGTGAAGATTGGGAACAAAACTCCACTAGCGATGTCCTATTATCCAAAGGAAGGAAATCCACTATGGGAGAAAGAATCAACTCTTGCTATAAAGAATACACTTGAAGTGTATTCACGCATGACCCTTGATTATCCTTATCCGGTTGCTATTTCTGTTCATGCTGCTGATCAGGGTATGGAATATCCGATGATTTGTTTCAACAGAGGAAGACCGAATAAAGACGGAACGTTCAGTGTGCAAAAGCGCCTGAGCATGATCGGTGTAATTGTTCACGAAGTTGGTCACAACTTTTTCCCGATGATCATCAACAACGATGAACGTCAATGGTCGTGGATGGATGAAGGTATTAACTCATTTGTACAGCTCGTTACTGAATTAGAGCGATATCCAAAAGATGAATGGAGTCGTGGTCTTCCTGAAAAATTAGTTGGCTACATGAAAGGCGACAAAAATTTACAACGCCCGCTCATGACAAACTCTGAACAGGTCGTTCAGTTTGGTGCAGAGCAATATCAAAAAGCAGCAACGGGTTTATTCATGCTACGTGAAACCGTTATGGGTAAAGAACTTTTTGATAAATCATTTAAAGAATATGCAAACCGCTGGGCCTTTAAACATCCTATGCCTGCTGATTTTTTCCGCACCATGGAAGATGCCTCTGCTGTTGACTTGGATTGGTTCTGGAAAGGTTGGTTCTACACAACCGACAATTGTGATCAATCTATCGATCAAGTAAAATGGTTCACCTTGCGCAAGGAGACTTTGGATCCTGAAAAGAAAGAAGTAACGGCTACAAAGGGTGATCTTACTGCAAAAGCAAGCGAGAAGGAGTTTGAGAATTTTAACAATGGTCCAGAACCGTTCACGGTAGTACCAACAGATCCGCGTTTCAAGGGAGAATTTTTAAGCAGTGTTGATGATAAAGCAATCATCAATAATCTGAAAGACAAAAATCTGTATGAAGTTACATTATCTAATAAAGGAGGTTTAGTTTTGCCCGTCATTATTGAATGGACTTTTAAAGATGGATCAAAAGAAACTGAACGTATTCCGGCTGAGGTGTGGCGCATCAATGAAAGTAAAATCACGAAAGTGTTTGTGAAAACAAAAGAGGTGACAAGCATTGTTCTCGACCCAAAGCATGAACTAACCGATATCAACACACAAGATAACGTCTTCCCAAAACCAGCGGAATCCACAACAAAGTTTGATGACTTTAAAAAGAAGAACTAGGCCTCATCCCCGGCCCTTCTCCAGTGGAGAAGGGAGGCTTGACGCTTTAAAATTTCCGTAACACATAACAAGTAATCATTAACCTAAAATAGATCAACTCGAATTATGAAACGCACGTACGCTTTACTATGTGTCATTCTGCTAGCGCTGAATGTTGCAGCACAAACTCCAACCCCACCCTGGAAAGGGAAATTTGAACAACTTGGTGAAACTTTACCTACACCCAATACCTACCGCAGCGGTTCAGGCGCGCCAGGTCCAAACTATTGGCAACAGCGTGCTGATTATGTTATCAATGTAGAGATTGATGATACTAATCAATTGTTGAAAGGATCAGAAACCATCACGTATTTTAACAATGCACCAGAGTCATTAGGTTTTTTATGGCTTCAACTTGATCAGAATTTGTTTGCTGAAGGCAACATGACGGATCAAAGTAGAACCGGTTCAGTTCGCGATTCTGTTCCGGCAGCTTTTCTTAACCGAGTATCCGGCATAAAGGATTCTGATTATAAAGGCGGATACACCATTGCATCAATCAAGGATGCATCAGGAAAAAAACTTCCTTACATCATCAATCATACGATGATGCGAATTGATCTTCCTGCTCCATTAAAGACAGGAGAAAAATTTACCTTCTCAATCGATTGGAGTTATACTGAATATAATCGCCAGGTGTTTGATCGTGGACGCGGTGGCTATGAGTTTTTTCCGGAAGATGGAAATTTCGTTTACACTTTTGCTCAATGGTTTCCTCGCATGTGTGTGTTCGATGATTATGAAGGATGGCAGAACAAACAATTTCTTGGCTTAGGCGAGTTTGCTTTGACATTTGGAAATTATCGCGTTCGCATTACTGTCCCTGCTGATCATATTGTTGGTGCAACCGGATCGATTCAAAATCCAAAAGATGTTTTAAGTAAAGAACAATTGGATCGCTATGAGAAAGCGAAGAAAACTTTCGATCAACCTGTGGTGATTGTTTCTCAGGAAGAAGCTACTCAAAAAGAGAAAACAAAATTAACTACAAAGAAGACGTGGGAGTTTTACGCAGAGAACGTACGCGACTTTGCTTTTGCAACATCACGTAAATTTATCTGGGATGCACAAGCCGTAAAAGTGGGTGACAAAACTCCAGTGGCCATGTCATTGTATCCAAAAGAAGCTAATCCACTTTGGGGTAAAGAATCAACCCGCGCAGTTAAGAATGCTTTAGAAGTTTATTCCTCTCGTACGATTGATTATCCATATCCCGTTGCATACTCTGTTCACACGGCTGATCAAGGTATGGAGTATCCAATGATCTGTTTCAATGGTGGTCGTCCGAATAAAGATGGAACGTATTCTCAGCAAACACTTCTTGGAACGATTCACGTAATTGTTCACGAGGTAGGACATAACTTTTTCCCGATGATTATCAACAGTGATGAACGTCAGTGGACATGGATGGATGAAGGATTAAATTCTTTCCTTGATAAAGAAACCATACAAGAGCGCTATCCAGAATTAAACTACATGCGCGGAACTCCGAAGACAATTACATCTTACATGAAAGGTGATAAGAGTCAGATGCGTCCTGTCATGTCCATGTCGGATAATATTCGTGGAAGCGAATTTGGTAACAATGGTTACTCAAAACCTTCTGCAGCGTTAACCTTGCTTCGCGAAACGGTAATGGGCAAAGAATTATTTGATAAAGCTTTTAAAGAATATGCACAGCGCTGGGCTTTCAAACAACCTAAGCCTGCAGACTTTTTCCGCACTATGGAAAATGCATCGGCTGTTGATTTGGATTGGTTCTGGAGAGGATGGTTCTATACAACGGACAATGTAGATGTGGAAGTGGAAGATGTGAAGTGGTTTACATTGCGTTCAGAAAAGTTAGATCCTGAAAAGAAAAATGTAAAAGTAAAATCAGGCGATCTTTCTGCATCAACAGAGGGTAAGGCGAATAGTGATTTCAGCAATGGTCCGCAAGAATTTACAGTGACCAATACACCTGACCAATTCTATGGTGAATTCAAAAGCCGTATTGATGATAATGCTGTTCGTCAAAAACTGGCCGGTAAGAACATCTACCAGGTTAAATTTAAAAACGTAGGGGGTTTAGTAACACCGCTAGTTATTGAATGGACTTTCAAAGACGGATCAAAAGAAATCGAACGCATTC
>JANODK010000120.1:0-13099 GCA_031412655.1 Chryseolinea sp. | reverse complement strand
CTTAATAAAATGACCTACATGTAAGAGCGATATCTGACGAGCTGTGGCACCTAATACTTTTCGAATGCCAAACTCTTTCATTCGCCTTGCTGACATGTAAATAGAAAGCGAGAAAATTCCTAGGGATGAAATGAGTACAATAATCCAGGTGCTCAGTTGAAGTGCCGTAAATGCCTTCTGCTCTCCTTGATATTGATTATTGTATAAATCTTCGATCACACTGTAGTCGAGAATAAAATCAGGTAGTATTTCTTCATACTTTTTTTTGATGGAAGCTATTGTTTGATCTAACGGGCCGTTAATTTTTATGTGAATGCATTGACCTGGCCAATCGGACCACGGTAAGCGCATTACCAAAGGCTCAATTTTCTTATGAAGGGAATAGACATTAAAATCTTTTACGACACCCACAACTGTACCCTCCCATTTCTCACCATCGGTTTCATCATAGCCGTAATTTATTCTCTTACCAATGGCATCATCCCAACCAAACTCCCGAACCGCAGTTTCATTTATAATAAAAGCTGAATGTGAATCTGTTGCGTTATTTGGGTCGAATGACCGCCCTGCCACTAAAGGTATACCAGTCGCCTTGAAAAAATCATGATCAAAAAAAACTTCATTGAGCATCATTCGTTTCATTTCAACACCGATCTCAACTCTATACCAATCCCGATAATATCCGGCACCTGCAATACGAAAAGTGGAATATGAAACAGCTTCAACACCCGGCAGCTTTTTAAATTCATCTTTGATTATGGGGATTTTCTCTGACGGAAACCGATCGGGTGTGTACACAACAATCATATTGTGTCGGTCATAACCCGGATTTTTTGTTTGAATGAATTCAATTTGCTGACCTACTATAAGCGTAGCACTGATACAAATAATGGAGATTGTAAACTGCGCCAATAAAAGTATTTTCCCGACAGAGGAGTTTTTTCCTAGACCACTTCCTGATTTTAAATCATTGATAGGGTTATTGACAGCGAGTTGATATGCTGGATATGCTGTAGAGAATATGATGAGCAACGACACAGTCAATCCGATCAAAATAATGACACGCGTATCAAACAGTATAGCCAAACTAAGATGGACATCAAGTAATTGTAGAACTTGTGGAAATAAAAAGTACAACAACCCAATACTTAAAATGAGTCCTGAAAAACAAATGAGGCAAGCTTCTATAATAACCTGAAAAGCAATTTGTTTTTTCCTGGCCCCTAATACTTTTCGTACTCCAATTTCTTTATTCCGATTATGGAAGTCAGCAATGGAGAGGTTAATGTAATTTATACTCGCGATCACAAGCAGAAATAGTGCGAGCGATGAGAAGACATACACGTAAACAACATTTCCCTTGGCGCAAAATTCAGTATAAATGCTTGGTGTCAGATAGATGTCTTTAATTGGTGTTAGTGAAATTGCATATTCTTTGTCAAGACCATCTTCACTCTTCGTAAGGTGTTTTCGTATGAAGGGCACGGACTTGGCAACAAACTCATTTGCCTTCGTCTCATCATTGAATCGTAGATACAAACTTGTCGATCCATCAATACCTATGCTCCACCCATCCGTTGGCACATCTTGGTTATCGTGCAAAGCTCCAAAGGGCAACAACGCCTTTATTTTTAAATGTGAATTACCTGGAACATCTTCTATGATTCCCGACACTTCAAAGATTTTTTTGGAGCGATCCTCAAACGATAATGATTTATTCATGGGATCTTCGTCACCAAAAATTATCTTCGCTAATGACTCTGTTAAAACAATAGAGTTTGATTGATTTAATGAATGCCGATTGCCTTTCAGAAATTTGAACGTTAATAATTCAAAGACTGAAGTATCCACTTCTGTAATTCCATCTGACTGAAAAATTTTAGTGTTATACTTGATTTGATCTTTACCTGGAAACCCTACCCTTGCGAACGATCTAACTTCTGGAAATTCTTCTTTTAATGCCAACCCAATTCCGGTAGGGACGATTGCATACTTCGCCATGTCTCCATTTTCTCTCCACTCAGAGTTTACCCGATAAATATTTTCGTAGTCTTCATGATAACGATCAAACGATAGCTGAAACGAAACGTAAATAGCAATGACAAGAAAGCTGAGCAACGCCAATGTAAGACCACCCAGCTTGAATGCAAAATTGATTTTACTTTTCAACAGATGGCGATATGTTGTTTTGAAATAGTTTTGAAACATGGGTAATTGATTTAAGTCAACTGAAAATTTATTTCTGAATACAATGCCTGGCCTAAAAAACCGAACAGCATTCCAAATCAATCTTCTCTTCGCTCTCTTCTCTCCAAATGCTTTTAAATCCCGATTATATTTTTGAATGAGATCGCCTTCGATTTCTTCATACAAATGATCTGGGCAGAAGATGTGAAGAAGACGGATGGCAAATGATTTGTTTGTGTCATTCATATCGAAATTTCTTACATTTGGTATATGAAAACAATCACGCTTGAGACTTCCGATGAGTTGGCTGACCGATTTTCCAAATTAAGTGATAAGGAAAAAAAGGACTTGACCGAAATGATAGCCGTACTGATAGAAGATAAAAGAACACTTCGCGAAGTGATGGACGATATGAGTATGTATGCCCAAAAGCAAGGACTCACTTCGGAACTGCTGGATAAACTATTAAAAGAAGAGTAGTTGAATTTTATTTTCGATACGAATGTATTGATCAGCGCTGCATTAGCCAAGGGTTCTGTCCCGGACAATGCGTTTGAGCGGGCTCTCAAAGTCGGGACAATTCTTAGTTCGGAAAATATATATGCAGAGTTGAAGGAGGTTATCAATCGAACTAAATTCGACAAGTATTTAAGGGCTATTGATAGAAGTAGATTTTTAGCACGGTACAAGACCGAAACGCTAAACTTTAACGTAACCCACAAAGTCTCCGTTTGTCGCGACCCGAAAGACAATATGTTTCTTGAACTGGCACTATCTGGCAAAGCCAATTGCATCATCACTAGTGATCCTGATTTACTTGTATTGAATCCATTTGAAAAAGTCGCGATCCTGTCACCAAAAGAATTTTTAAAGAAATATTGATCGCCTTCTATTTCTTCAGAAAGATGATCGGGGCAAAACGACTGCAGAATACGAAGGGCTAAGGATAACGGTTTTTTGTCATTCATACTTTAAAGAAGTTGTCGGATTAGATAGTGCTGCCTTAATGGTTTGCGAACAAATGATTACTAAGCCTATTAGTACCATGCTTCCAAAACCAAAAGCAAAAAGACCGATGCCAATTTCAGCTTTATAAACGAACTGCTTCATAATTGCACTCCCAATCCAATATCCAGCGGGGGCCGCAATTACACCAGCCAAAACCACAAGAATCAGAAAGCTAAAAGACAATTGCACTACAAGGTTCATTACTGAAGCACCAAAAACTTTTCGTATACCAATTTCTTTAACACGGGTTTCCATCGCATAAATAACAACACCCAGTAAACCAAGACAAGAAATACTAATAGCAATCATTGCCAAGCTTCCGATCATTGCTACATCCTCTAAATGAGATTGATGCTTTGAAAAACTTTCATCAAAAAAATCAAGCTCGAAATTTCGATCAGGCACTACCTTGTTCCAGCAAGTGTTAATATCCTCCACTGCTTTGTTAATATTATCAGGAAGGTATTTAATGTTAATCTCTCGAAATTCGTCCGGCTTATACCGAAGCATCATTGGCATTATTACATGCTTAAATGAATGATTGTGATAATCACGAAACACTCCTGCTATTTGTGCAGAAATTGTGTCATTCAAAATAATCAATTCTCCAATTGCCTCTTGAGGGGTTTTGAAATTTAGCACCTCAACAGCCTGTTCATTTATGAGAACATATTTTTCTGCTCCAGGTGAAGGTTCTGAAAAATTATTTCCGCTGACTAAAGGGATTTCAAGTAGTGGTAAGAATTGTTCGTCTGCGGCATAGTATTCCATGAACAAAGAATCTACATCACCCATTCTTACTTTAACATCATTTCCAAAATGAAATGTTTGAGAGCAGGCCGATATTTTTTCAATACTTGACCTTCTTTTTAATTCATTTTGAAATGGAATAAACTCTGATTTTTCAAGCGGAACTGTTATAATGTTATCTCGTGTGAACCCATAGTCTGCGTCTACTTGAAATTGTGATTGCTTGTACATCACCAGCAACACCATAATGAAGATGAAGGAAACAGAAAACTGAGTTACTATTAAAACTTTTCTGAGGGCAACTGTCTTTAAGAGTTTAGCGCCAGCAGAACTTCGCAGTGCTTGCAAAGGATTAATCTTTGATACAATTAACGCAGGAAAAAATCCTGCCAATAAGCCAACGCCAAAAGTCAAAAGAAGGAACCAACCAACACTGGTGAAATCGATCGCTTGAAAATTTACATACTGCTGAAAAGAATTGTTTAATGGTAAAAGGACCGCTATTGGAAACGCGAAGACCAATGCAATGAGTGAATACACAAGTGACTCCACGATCAATTGAGTCATAATATGAGATCGTTTAGCACCCGTTGTCCTTCTTACCCCAACTTCCTTTAAGCGATTGAACGATCTGCCAACAGTAAGATTGGTATAATTCACTGCTGCAAGAATAAGAATGATAAGTCCAATAAATGAAAGCGACAAAAGGGTTTGCCACGACATCATCATTCCGGGTTCCATCCATAAAGATGATGGAGCAACATCGTTTAGCAATTGTGTCTTAAATCGTAATGATTTTTCATTTCCTGAGAAAACTATACTATTAGAAACTTCATCTGAAAGCGAACTCAAGGCGTTGTCAAAAGTGAGTTGAGAAACTTCAGGCTTCAGAACCACATAGGTATACCCATTCAAGTATCCACTCCACTGATCCATTGCACGTTTCAATTTATCTGATGCTTCGAGTGAAGGAACAGCAGACATTGAAACATAGAAATCAAAATCCAGGTGAGATTTATGGTCAGTGGCTTTTATTAAATCTGTTATTACAAAATCGCCTAACTCTCCAACGCGAATTATCTGTTGTAGGGGGTTTTCATTTCCAAATAATTTATTTGCCGTTTCTTCTTTTAGCACGATAGAATTTGCCAACGACAAAGACTTTCCATCTCCTACGGTTTGTTGAAACCCAAAGACTTGAAAAAAAGCACTATCAGCAAAAGCTCCCCTTAATGGAATCTTTGTATTCCCTGCAACAACATCAGAATTAAGAGCAGGATAGACTCTGACCACACTCTGAACAAATGGATAATTATCCATTAAAGCTTTTCCGAGTGGCAATGGAGAAGGAGCGTATTCAGTATGATCCCCATTCTTATCCAAGACTTCTGTATATACACGAAATGTTCGCTCAGGATTTGGATGAAAACCATCATACGAAAATTGTCCTTTAATTATCACCAGAATAATTAAACCAATGGACATGCTTATAGCAAGACCAAAAATATTAATGAATGAAATAATCTTATGCTTAGCGATGCTACGCAAGGAGATAAGAAGATAGTTCCGTAATAAATTAACGATCATATACCAATCATTATGTTTTGTAGAAAATTTATTCCGCAACACAATCTCCGGCCTAAAAAACCGAATAGCATTCCACACTAATCTTCTCTTCGCTTTCTTCTTGCCAAATGCTTTTGCATCACGATTAAATTTCTGAATGAGATCGCCTTCGATTTCTTCGTAGAGATGATCGGGACAGAACCATCGAAGAAAGTGAAATATTAATCGGCTTGGCTTAACCTCATTCATACTTTAATGTATCAGCGGGGTTTGACTGCGCTGCTTTTAGCGTCTGTCCGCTTACGGCAATTAAGGCTACACTAACTACAATTAGGCAGGGTATCAGTATTGTCCACCAGCCAATGTCGATGTGATTGACAAAGCCGCTTAACCACCGTTGCATAAAATAATATGCTACGGGTGATGCTATAAAAAAGGCAAGTAAAATAAGTTGGAAATAATCTTTTGAAATCAATACCAGGATGTTGACGGAGGAAGCTCCAAAAATCTTTCGAACAGCAACCTCCTTCATTTTTCTATTCACTACAAAAGAGATGAGACCGTATAGCCCAAGACATCCAACAAAAAGAAATATAACCGAGAACGTTTGTAATAACTTCGAAAATTTTGATTCTTCCTGATAATACGCTGTTATATTCTCGTCAAAAAACCGATAATCAAAAGCTGATTCAGGATAGGTTTGAGTCCAAACTTTTTCGATAGCCTGAATACCTTCTTGCCACGTTGCAGCTTTAGGCTGGCTATTTTGTGAGGCATTTAATTTAATGCTGGCCATCATATAATGCCGGGGGTTAATTCGGAAAGCGAGTTTTCCAAATCCTTCTTTCATCGATTCAGAATAAAAATCATAGATCACACCAATCACGATATAATCCTTATTGTCCAATTGCATTTTTGACCCTATTGCTTCGTCAGCAGTTTTGTATCCTGCCTTTGAAGCAAGCGAATGATTAATAATGATGCTCTCTAAAGAATCATTAAAACTGAAATTTCGACCCGCCTCAAATCGTAGCGCATAAAGCTCAAAGTAGCCGGGGTCTACCGACTGATATTCGCATACCAGCGATTCTTTTGTGCCTGCATCTTTTCTTCGAATGTCAGTAAACCACCTGTTTCGTTTGAAGCCTGAAGGTGTAGTTGAGCTAATACTAACTTTTGAAATTCTTGAATTGGTTTGAAGCTGATCTTTAAACGTTTTCCATTTTACTTCATCGGCAACGGGTATACTTACATTGATGATCGCCTCTTTCTCAAAACCCAAATTGCCATTTTTAAAGAATTCCATTTGGCTAATCACAATGAATGTTCCAATGGCAAAGACCTGAGTTATGCTGAATTGAAATACAACCAGAATCTTGCGCAAATAACCACCGGCTCCAGCAGATGACAATTTATTTTTAATTGCGTTAAGCGAATTAAATCGGGATACAATCAGTGCCGGATAAAATCCAGCCAGGAAAGTAATGATAAGAACAATAGCGACCAGCGATTGTAGAACAAAAGGATCAGTTAACAGGTGGCCATCTATCGTAACATTTAGCAAAGCATTTAGATTGGCTAGCGCCAGTTCGGCTATAAAAAGCGCGGCTATACTGGCAATTACAACAACAACAAAGGCTTCGCTGAGAAATTGAATAACAATCTGCCCTCGCTTACTTCCTAAAACTTTGCGAATACCAATTTCTTTTGAACGCAATGTGGATCGGGCAGTCGCCAGATTGATATAATTAACACAGGCTACCAGCACGAGTGCAATACCTGCCAGTGCTAGTGCCCACAGGGCATTCTTGCTAACGGTGCGAAGGTTAAAATTTCCAAAACGCTCATCCTGATGCATTTCGCTAAGTGCTTGTAGTTTGTAGAATCGAGATTGTGAAAGTTCTTTGGATGAATGCGCAACATGAACTTGTTCAATTTGCTTTTCCATTTCCTCTTTGCTAACCGATGATGGCAGAACAATAAAACATTGGTTCTCATCTGAAACTGACCACCAATCATTTTTCATTTGATCAGCTTGTATTTCATACAATGTGCTGTAGGATGCAAAAATTTTGAAAGGAAAATCCGTATTGGTAGGTAAGTCTTCGATAATTCCGGTGATCGTAAAATTAAGTTGTTGTTCAAATCTCAAAGTTTTACCCAGTACATTTAAATCAGAAAAATATTTTTGAGCTATCGATCGGGTTAGCACAACCGAGAAAGGCTGCACTAATGCTTTTTCAGGATTTCCGGCAATCCATTTAAATCCCGTTTCATTGAAATCAAAAATTGTAAAAAACGAGGGTTCCACCAGGGCAACTCCATTGTTCTCTTTGAATTTTTTTTCGGTAGCACCTTTCTCATCGAGGATATCTACTTGAGCGGCCTGATAATATTGAAGTGCTGCAATTTTCTCAATTGAAGCGATATCGCTTCGAAGAGCCTCTGGCAGAGGATAAGAAACGCCCGTGCGTAATTCTTCCTGTCCTTCTACCTTGCTTACGCGAACAACACGATATATCCGATCAGCATTTGTATGAAACTGATCGAAACTTAATTCAAATCGAATGATGGCAAGAATAACCAGGGCAGAAGCAATTCCAACGACTAAGCCAAATACATTTATGGCTGTGTTTGCTTTGTGGGCAGACAGATTTCGAAATGCAATTTTTATATAATTCCTAAGCATAATGATATTGATTATATGTTTCAATGATTTGTTACGTACTACAATCCCGGGTCGAAAAAAGCGTAGGGTATTCCAAACAAACCTTCTATGTGCTTTCTTCTCGCCAAATATTTTTACATCCCTATAAAATCTCTGAACGAGATCGCCTTCGATCTCTTCGTAAAGATGATCGGGGCAAAACCAACGCAATAGTCTTAAACTATGATTACGTTGATTATTTGATTGGCTATGATTTTTATTCTGCATGACTCTTCATCACTCTTTTGAATTGCAAACTTTTACTTCCAAAGTTTATCAACAAACCGACTTCCATTTTATAAGCCTCCAAATAATTGATCGCTTGCGCCAAATGAACATCCTCTAGTTGAATGATCGCCTTTAATTCCACCATCACTTTTTCTTCTACAAAAAAATCTACCCTCCGCAGTCCAATTTTTTCTCCTTTGTAAAATATTGGCATTTCAAATTCACGCGCAAATTTTAATCCTTGTTGATGCATTTCAATTTCCAATCCACGTTGGTAAATAACTTCTTGAAACCCGTTGCCCAGAATCTTGTGAACTTCAATCGCACAGCCAATAATTTTGCCTGTCAGTTCTGAATATTTGTATTTGTCATTTATCATGGAACAAAGTGATATGGGTTTACGCACATCGTATATTAATCATCATAGTAAATCATCAAATCATTCCATCATAGTTAAGACGAGGAACCAACTTCCACAAATCAATTCTTGCTTCTTTCATTGCACGCAACATTGCCATGCCTGCACTAGTAATGGTGAAGATTCTTTTTCGTCTTCCGCCTCTTTCATTTGTTCCACCTCCCATGCTTGATTTGATGAGTCCTTTATCTTCCAGGCGATAAAGTGTTACGTGTACCGCGCTCAGGTTTACTTCGCGTTTTAATCGCGTTTCAATTTCTTCTGATATGGCAGCACCGTATGCATCTTCTTGTAAAGCAGCCACCATAGTCAAAATCAACTCTTCGAATTCCCCTAAATATTCTTTTGCCATATCCTTATACTTTATATATCCTTATGTTTTGTTAAGCAAATAAACGAATTTTTAAATAACAGTCAAGAAATTCTTTCAAAGGGCTTGGGGAAACTTAGTTTTGTTGCCGGGTAAATACAAAATTCCTGAAATCTTTTGCATTTGCTTTTAACCGAATAACCTTACCAGAGGCATCGCGTTCAAAAATAAAAAGAGCATCATGTTCATACGCGTAGAATTGATCGCGGTCAAATACCATTAATGGAAATTTGATAATACCTTTTCGCGCTACAATTCCATTCTTCTTTTTCTTCACTTTCAACTTTGCCCCTGTGCTCTCGTTTACATACGACCCTAAAAAGTCTGTAAATACTGGTTTGAATTCTTTTATCCGTTTAAAATATCCAATCTTCTCACCAAATATTTCTTTCAATACTAACTGAGCAGAATCATTTTGAAACTGAAATTGAATGCGATTCCCATTGCCTAAGGTTGCCATAAAATGGTTTTGGGCTGTTGCCGATAACTTAATGCCCTTCCCATAATAACCAGCACTGATGTATAAACTACTATCACTAAAACTTACTTTCCGAAGTTGCGCTAACCCGTCTTTGGTTACTCTTGTATACAAACCCGTCTTTGTTTTTAGCTCTTCTGCTAAAGGGAATATGATGCCGGCTGTCTCATTTGATTCAATGGGTTTTGTAAGAAAATCCTCCAAAATAATATTGGCGATGCTATAGGCCTTACTTTCAGTATCGTTATAGCGAGAGGAGTTCGCTAGTACGATTATATCAAGTTGTTTTTCAGGAAAGTTTAAAATGAAGGAAGTATGCCGGCCATCATCACCACCATGATTAATTTGTTTGAGTCCGCGATATTCATTTGTCCATAGTCCATAAGCGTAATGAGTGAATTCGCCATTATTCAGTTTACTGCTCGTGTAGACTTTATCAATTAGCTGCTGATTTCGTTTCCCCAACTGATTATTGTAAAAGTTCAATTGCCATTTAATGAGATCATCGATTGTACTGAGCAAATTGTGATCGCCCACAATACCACCGAACGCTTTTCCCTTTTTAAACCTTTTATTCTTTTGATAATACCCTGACGCTTCATTATCAATCTCCATCTTTTGTTTGTATCTAAAAACGGTATTGTTCATGCCGAGGGGTTTGAAAATAGCACTGTCGGCAAAAACATGAAGCGGTTTTTTACTTAATCGCTCTACAATGTCACCTAGCAAAATGTAGTTGACATTGGTGTATGCCAATTCATCACCCGTTTTAAAGTTGAGATCTTTTTCTTTTGACAGAACTTTTAGCAAGAACTCTTTTGTGTTATACTTTTTAGGGACCTCTCCCTTCAAATTCATTTTTCCAGAAAGCATGGCCAATACGTATGCTTCGCGAATGCCACTGGTGTGATCCAATAAATTCTTAATCTTTATTCCTTCCGGATACCGAAATTCCGGATAGTATTTTCTTAGATCGTCTTCAACTGAGAGTTTACCTTGTTCCTCCAGAAGTGCAATGCAAAATGCAGTAAACTGCTTGGCAATGGAGGCGAGATCATATTTTAGTTCTGGCGAGTTCTTTATCTTCTTTCCAATATCCGCCAGACCAAAAGCTTTTTTATAGATTATATTTCCGTCTTGAAGCACGGCCACTACGCCACCCGGACTATCTTTTACCTTCCAATTAATGAATAGGGAATCTATCTTTTGCTCTTGCTTTATTTGAGTCCATGAAACAAATGGAGAAAGTATTAACCAAAATAAAAAGGGTAGGGAGTAGATCTTCATTGTTATATTTTTTACACAAGAAACAATTGATCTGAACCAAAATCATCTCAAATCTAGATTTGAGCAGTCTTTGCTGTTATTTTTTGAGGTGATGCAAGATGCGCTGACTGAAATTCTTTTGGAGACTGGCCTACAATATTTTTAAAGGTCCTTTGAAAAGTGGCTTGCGAGTTAAATCCACAATCAAGTGCAATTCCGGTAATGGTTAAGTGATTGTATTCCGACTTCACTAATTTTTCTTTTACTTCATTAACACGATACTCATTCATAAAGTCATTAAAACTTTTGCCAAGATGCTGATTCAGCACACTCGAAATAATTTTTTGCTGAATACCCGTATGGTGAACTAGCGCTGTCAGGTTAAATAGAGGATCAAGAAAAAGTTTCTCCTCTTCCATCGCCTTACGCAAAGCATTCTTGGTGTGATTTACTACATCGGGAATCAAAGCCAGTGGTTTGCTGACGGATGTCTCTGGCGGTTTTGTCTGACTAAACAGATATCCATAAATCCCTAACCAATATACCATTACGGCCAGTGGAATATAGATTGGATACCATCCTACTAATTTCAATAACGAATCGCTTACTCCAGGGATTACATACGGAATAAGATGAAACAACCATATCAATTGAAACATTACGAATACAAATACAAACTGTCTAGGCCATCGAAGTGATTTCTCTATCTCAGTATTGTTTAACGAAGTAAGGTCAATCTCTCTTTTTGCCAGCAATACATAGATTGAGATCGAAATCCACCGCGGAATATCTACATAGGTATTGTATTCATCAGCAAAGTATCGCCAGTTTATTCGACTATCTTCCGATAAAAAACCCAGCGTCAATCCAATAGCGAAAAGAATAAAAGCAATGTTTGGAACAAGATCCAGAATCAACGGATAGAAATGAATGCGATCAGAGCTGTTTATTCTAAATGTTGAATTAAGATTTGCTTTTACATAGAAAAAGATAAGCGGGCCAATGGGCATGGCTAGTACAAACGGAACATACACTTCGATCATAGCCCAAAAACTATTCGAATACCTCGCTCCCATTTCCATAAGGTAAATATTGAAGCAGGCCATGGAAATAATCAGAATAAGAATTGCCAGAATCCGGTTGGCATGTGTTCTTCCCTTTTTTAAAAAAAGCAATGCGCCAACGATAAGTCCCTGTAACGCACCTAATAGAATAATGATGTTGAAGAAATTTCTCATTCTTTTATGAATGAATATAGCATGGAAAAATGTGGACCGCTAAGTTTTTTTTACTAAGATGTTTAATTAACGATCTGATTGGAAAATAATGTATAGAAGAAGAGAAGATAAATTTGGTTATGGAATTTAAGTCGTGAATTTTAATGCGTATTGCAATAAAATACTATATTCAATGCTTCACGCATTTTGAATTTACAGAAATTCAAAAAAATCTGTGTTAAAATCTTTCGGGATCAAATTTCCAAAAATCATTTAATATCCACGGGCCATTTCTACCGAGACCCATATAACCAATATTGCTAATTGAAAATCCTACAAAATTGAATCTACTGGTTCGTGCATATGGCAATTCAATCATGCTAACGTCTGGTGTAATTTTATAAATTGCAGAATGTCCGTTTAACGCGAACACATAGTTATCAAATTTTAAAATCTGCCAAGCACCAAGATCCGCGGGCCAAGATATTGGTTTTGTTGTCCAGTTATCCGTTACAGGATCATATACAAACTCAAATTTTTCAGAACCATTAATACTTGAGTAAGCATACCCTTTTCCATTGAAGCCAAATTGAATTGAATATGCTTGTAGATTTCCTGGAGTGTTGGCTTTGCGAGTCCAAGAATCCACAACCGGATTATATTCCCAAAACTCCGGTGAATTGATGCCTAGGTAGCCACCACCAACATAGATTTTATTATCGATATCCATAATCATTCTGTCTGAAACAACTTGCCCAGGATAGTCATTTTTGCGCTGCCATTTATTTTGTACTGGATCATACTCCCAAAATTGATTTCCCTCGACAACAAGATATGCCCTGTCGTTGGCAGTAACCGCAGTAAGCATATTATAGCTAAGAGTTCCTGGGAAGTTAGTCTTTTG